>JBIIGW010000038.1:0-8373 GCA_044236295.1 Candidatus Planktophila sp. | reverse complement strand
TCCGTGACCGTGCGCCAATTGATGAAGTAGTTGCAGATTATGTGCAATTAAAAAGTGCAGGTGGTGGACAAAAGAAAGGTCTGTGTCCTTTCCATGATGAGAAGTCACCTTCTTTTCACGTAACACCAAGCAAAGGTTATTTTCACTGCTTCGGTTGCCAAACCGGAGGCGATGTAATTGCATTCTTAATGAAGATTGATCATTTAACTTTTACAGAGACAATTGAACGCCTTGCTGATCGAATTGGTTACATATTGCGCTATGACGAAGGTTCATCTGGTCCAGTAGTAACTTCTGGTGCGCGCAGTCGTTTGATAAGTGCAAATCTAGAGGCAGCAAAGTTTTATCAAGAACAACTCAATACATCACCAGGGGCTGCCCATGGCCGGGAACTTTTAACAAAGCGCGGCTTTGATAAGTCCGCCTGTGATCAATTTGGAGTTGGATATGCACCAGATGAATGGGATGGACTCACCAAACATCTTCGAGCACTTGGTTACACAATCGATGAACTGGAATTAGCTGGGCTTTCGAAAATGGGGCAACGCGGCCCTATCGATCGTTTTCGCAATCGTCTGACCTGGCCGATCCGCGATATTTCTGGAGATGTTGTTGGCTTTGGAGCACGAAAGCTTGCAAGTGATGAAGAGGATCAAGGTCCTAAGTATTTAAACACACCTGAAACCCCTATCTATAAAAAGAGTCAGGTCTTATACGGTCTTGATGTTGCAAAGAAAGAGATTGCAAAAAAGCGACAAGCGGTAATTGTTGAGGGCTATACCGATGTGATGGCGGCTCACTTGGCAGGAATAACAACTGCAGTTGCAACGTGCGGAACCGCTTTTGGCGCAGACCACATCCGAATTTTGCGCAGATTGCTTATGGATGATGATGCTTTCCGCGGAGAAGTGATCTTTACCTTTGATGGAGATGCAGCTGGTCAAAAGGCTGCCCTTCGCGCATTTAGTGAAGATCAAAAGTTTGTAACTCAGACTTTCGTTGCAGTCGAGCCTGATGGATTAGATCCATGTGATCTTCGCCAGGAAAAAGGTGACGCCGCCCTTCGTGACTTAATTGCACGTCGTGTTCCACTTTTTGAGTTTGCAATTCGCGCGGAGCTTGCCCATCACAAGCTGGACTCAGCAGAAGGTCGAGTAAATGCACTTAACTCCGCAGCTCCTCTTGTTGCACAGATTAGAGATAAGTCACTGCGCCCTGAATACACAAGATTACTTGCCGGTTGGCTCGGGGTAGAAGTTGAAATTGTTACAAGAGCAGTAGCACAAGGTGCCAAATCTGCCCCGCGAACTCAAGGCACTCAGGGTGAACAAGCAAACGGTGATGGTGCAACGGAGCATGAAAAATTTAGACCAGATCCAAATGAAGCTCGTTTAATTCTTGAACGCGAAGTTTTAAAGGCTCGTTTGCAAGAGCCCCAGTTATTTGTTGATGGTTTATGGAGCTCTATCGAGCAAGAAGCATTTACACACCCTGCATACATTGCACTTCAAAAAGAGATTTCTGCCCATGAGAAAATCTCTCCAGATGTAATCACCGATGAAAATGTAAAGGCGTTGTTCACCGAACTTAATGTGGAACCAATTCGATCAGATGGTAAGCCAACACATGTTTATATCGTCAGCATCGTCGCGCGATTGCGTGAAGTTGCGATTTCGAGATCTATTGCAGAGTTGAAGTCATCACTGCAGCGACTCAATCCAGTTGAAAATGAGATTGAATACAACGCAGCTTTTGCCCAGTTAGTTGCGCTAGAAAGTGCCCGCAGATCCCTGCATGATTTGGCGTTGGGTAGCCTCTAATCAACTTTTAAGGTGGCCGTTAGTTTGAGCCACTGCGCTCAGGTGCGATAGAGTGTGCGCTCACGACCGTAATCCCTGATAGCTCAACGGCAGAGCAGTCGACTGTTAATCGACAGGTTCTTGGTTCGAATCCAAGTCAGGGAGCATGAGCATTAACCGCAGAATGGCATTGCGCGTAGCTATGGCAAGTGCAGCGGCGGCTGTTTTTGGTTCACATACAGCTGCACAAGCTTCTGGCAAAAGAATCGTCAGGTTGTCAAAAGTTAAAGTTGGCGGCTCACATGCATTCATGCTCGCCAGTGGTAGATCGGCACTGTTGTTTCGCACAAAGACCGGTGTGTTTGCATATCAAACTGAATGTACTCATAACGGTGGTTTAGTGGAATATTTTGCAGCAACCAAACTCATGGTGTGCCCAGTTCACAGGGCAAGTTTTAATCCTTTCGCATCTGGCAAAGTTGTAAAGGGTCCAGATGGATCTGCGGCCTCCACCATTAGACCTCTGCCAAGTGTCAAAGTAAAAATTGCGGGTGCTTGGATTGTGACGGGTTAGTAAATTTCTCTCCGAATGCGCAATTACCTATAAGTGGGCTGTAAGTTATTTTTAATATTTCTCTAAGAATTAAATGTGACAGTGTGGAAAAAGCTAAGACGATATCTATTGAAAGTGAGTAGCCAATGAAGAAGCCTTCTAGATTGATTTCGGGATTCATTCTAGGTGCCATTGTCGGCGGCGCAGTCATTGGCGGTATTGCAACTGCAAATACAACTCAACAGCTTGGCGTAAAGGTCTGTGTTGATAAAAAGAGCCAAGGAATATTCCTAGCACCATCTTCAGGATGTTCATCTTCTCGTACCGCATTGACCTTAGGTGCCCCAACGATTGATGTAAAGAGCATCGCTGCTGTAGTTGCTCCATCGGTAGTTTCGATCAAAGTAACTTCGCCGCTGGGTTCGGGTACAGGAAGCGGATCGATTTACAAGTCCGATAGCAATATTTCTTACATTATTACCAATAACCACGTAATCGAAGATGCTGTCACTTCGGGCACGATTTTGGTAGAACTTTTAAATGGCAATACTTTGACTGCACAAATTGTGGGAAGAGACTCTGCCTACGACTTGGCTGTTTTGAGAGTTAATCGTGGAAATCTTCCAACGGTTACTGTTGGTAACTCATCGAAAATTAGTGTCGGTGAGCCAGTTGTAGCAATCGGTTCACCTCTTGGACTCGCAAGTACAGTAACGAGCGGAATTATATCTGCTCTTAACAGACCAGTGACAACTGGCTCTGTTGGCGCAGAATCATTTGTAAATGCAATTCAAACAGATGCCGCAATTAATCCCGGCAACTCAGGTGGTGCACTTTTGGATTCATTTGGAAGAATCATTGGAGTTAACTCAGCAATTGCCACGGTTTCTTCAGGCGGTGTAAGTGGCAACATAGGACTTGGTTTTTCAATTCCAATCAATGAAGCCAAACGAGTAATTGATGAATTGATCGCTACAGGTAAGTCAACGAGACCGTTTTTGGGAGTTGAGTTTGATCCAACATTTACCGGGACTGGGGCAAAAATTTTGCGCCTAACAGCAGGTGAAGCTGCAGAAAGAGCAGGGATTCCTGCAGGGTCAATCATCACAAGTATCGGTGGAGTCAGAATTGCTGATACAACTGCGGCAGTTGTTCGAATTCGCTCTTATGCACCCGGTGCTACGGTTTCAATTGTTGTAGATCAACCTAACGGCAACGAAAGAACATTTACCGTAACTTTAGGAAGCACACCGTCTCGCTAGTAAAGTTAGCGAAGTTATAAAACTACTGCGCGTAATTGTTCGGCAGATTGTTCTGGACGCAAATCCATAATGAATGCACCCATTGCTGATTCAGATCCCGATAAGTACTTTAACTTTCCTGGCGCTCTACGAACACTTGTAATCTGCCAATGAAGGCGCAATAGATCTCTTCCTTGTCGCACTGGTGCTTGATGCCACGCGGCGATGTAGGCCATCTCTATTCCAAAAACTCCATCCAGGCGCTTTGTTACTTCAATTGCAATCTCAGGAAAGCTTTCGCGATCAGCATCTGTTAGCTCGGTTAAATCTGCTACAGGATTGAGTGGCGCCACATGAATTTCAAATGAGTATCGTGACGCATAAGGCACAAATGCAACCCATCGGTCATTCTTGGCAATGATGCGCTCTTTATCCATAATTTCGCGGGCGATGATTTGATCGAATAAAACTTTACCGGTCTGCTCTTTGTATTTTTGTGCAACGGTCAACATTTTTTCTACTTTAGGTGGAATGTATGCATATGCATAGATTTGACCATGCGGATGAGACAAGGTCACACCCACTTCCTCGCCGCGGTTTTCAAATGCTGCAATATGTTGGATAAAACTCTCTTTAGAAAGCTCTGCTGTTCTATCAATCCATGCCTCTAAAAGAGTACGCACTCGCTGCGGTGAAAGATCCTTAAATGAATCACCGTGGCTAGAAGTAAAACAAACCACTTCACATTTGCCTGCTGCAGTTCCTAAATCTGTATCTGGTCCAACAACATCAGGCAGTGCCCAGTCACCAACTGGTGGTCGAAGCGAAGGTGATCGGTTATCAAAAACAACAACTTCAAAATCTTGCTCAGGTATTTCAGTCAGGTTCTCAGATGTTGATGGACATAGAGGGCACAGCTCTTTTGGAGGTAAGAAAACTCGACCTTGTCGATGGGCAGCCATTACAACCCACTCATTTACAAGTGGATCAAGTCGAAGTTCACCGATTCCTGGCTGTGATTCAGATTCGCGCTTATCGTGTGAACTGCGATCTTGTGATGCGGTGTCGAAATAGCGAATCGTTCTTCCATCGGCTAGTTCGCAGTCACTTCTGACCACACCACCGGTTAGTTTTTTCTGCGCAGCCATAATGAGAGCACTCTACCTTTTATGGTTAGAACCTGGGTTCACCCCTGGCGTTAGTTTCTTATCTGCCCTTTGCAGCTATCGGTCACAGGCTTCTTGGTAGGCGGTGGTGTTGGCGTTGGTGAAGGAGTTGGCTCTGGCCCTTGAGCAACAACGAAATTAACAGGAACAGTTGAGTCGGCATGTGTTCCTGATACATCTTCATACAAAAGTTTGCCGGAAAAATTGCCAGCCGGTAGACCTCTTACAGATAGTGACCAAACACCACTAGTTTCTCGAACCAGTCTTTGCGTAGGTAGTGGTAATGGTTTAGATGCTGCATCAAAAACTAACTTCACACCTCCGGTGACAACCGGCAAGGAAGTTGGGCGCGTTACATTGACCTTAAAGGTAACAGCCTTATCTGTCGTAGTTGCACTTTGGGATGTAAGCGACATAGTTGATGGCTCTTGCTTTGGCATCAAGTCATCAAGTGTGGGTGTCCAGATTCCCTTAATGAGTTCTAGAAACGATTTTGGAGAACCACCGAAAACATTTAGATCAAGTCGGCTGCCGGGAACTCCATACTTGGGCGCAATTCCACATGATGAATACTGCCAAAGTGTCCACTGTGAATCACAGTTTTTACTTGTCCAGGAATGTACAAAGCATCCGCCCTCTTTGACTCCAGGTTGATTTCCTGGCTTTGCTGGATCAATTCCATAGTGAGCCAACCACAACGGATACTGAGCTAATTCTTTTGTGCGAGTCATTGATCCTTCAAGAAAACTTGCATATGAATACAAAATTGGTGTTTTACCTGTTTTTTCCTTTAATGATGCCAGGAAAGTCGTTGCCCATAAAGTAACTGCAGAGCGGGTTGCATTCTTTAAACATGTTCCAGATGATGAGTAGCGAACACATTTGTTTTCAAGATCCAGTGCATAAGGCAGATCTTTTTCTCCATAACCTCCCAAGGAAGCCAATCGCCACACAACTTTTTGAGCTTGGGTGAGAGCATCTCGTTTAATACCTTCTTCATCGGTTACATCTGGCAGATATGCGTAGTGATAAAAACCCGTATAGATCCCTGCTGCTTGTGCTGCATTGTGATCCATTGCTGCATACTTCAACGCAAGCGCATCACCTTTTTCAGTTGTATCTGAAGCCTTGATAAAGACAAAGCGAAGACCATTTTCATACATCTTTACAAAATCAATTTTTGCATCATTAGGGTGTTGCCATCTACTTACATCTGCCCCGTGTATGCGACCACCTGGACCCACTACATCTATAAATAGCGCTGGGTCTGAGACAGCCGTTTCAGCCATTTTCTCAATCGATATGGTGCGCATCGGTGATAAAACAGTTTTGTTGTTAACTAGAGCCACAGCGCGATAGCGCACTTTTGTTTCAAAAACTGTTGCAGGTTTTACAACTTTCCATGTCCCGGCCCTAGTAACTTGAGTAGAAAGCTTAGTTGGGCTCCAGGTTCCATTCTTTTCAATCTCAATAGAAACCATTGCTCCAGACTTATTCGGTTTGAGAGTTCCATAAAGTGTCACTCGGGGTTCAACAGCGTTAGGTGTTTGCTTAACTGTCATAGAAAGCTCGGATGTGGCTGCAGAAGATGCAGGGCTGACAAGAACGCTAAAGATAAAAGCGCAGGCGATGACGAGAGATTTAATCCTCATTTTTCAATTAACTCCACTTTAATGTTGAGAACATCTTCGATGGCAGAGAGTAGATCAGACTTTAAATTAGGCCGTGTCTGTTGATACTCATGCGATGTTGCGAACTTGCGACTATCTGAAAAATCCAATGTCAAAACGCCATTGTCATAGGAGCTTAATCTGGCATCAAAATATGCCAACCATGCAATTCGATTCTTTGCCTCTAGGGCATCAAGAACCTGATTCCATTGAGAACGAATCTGTGAGAGCTCCATAGCGCCCAACATTACAGGTGTGGGTATAGAGATTTGCACTGCTAATGAATGGGCGCGCCTATCCACTTAAAGTATTGGCGCACTAACTGAACGCGCATATTTTTTGTTCTTTCTGGCTGCACATTTAAAACCTGTGAAATTCGAGAGACGATTTGTTCCACAGCCTTCTCACTAACGAATCGAATGCGACCAATCTCAGCATTCGTTAAGCCATCTGCAACCAAGCGCAGCGTTTCAATTTGAATGTTAGTCAACTTGGACATCATTGACTCAGAAACTTTGCTGCTTAGTTCTAGGTTGCCATTTATCCAGACAGGAGAGGACCCTTTTTGAATTAATCGTGATTTGCTCAATACATCACATAGAGAGGCGATGTTGGTGATAGTATTTTTAAGAACCAGCATTGAACCATCAGGAAGATCTGCGTGAACAAGCCCCAGTAGCCTCAAGTCGGTGCAGGGGACAAGAATGACAATTCCAATGTCAGAATCTTGTGTTCGAAGCTCTTGGGCTATTGCTATGGAATTTTCCTTTGAATAATGCATATCAATCAAGAGAATGTTGGGGTGCAAAGTGTTTTGAACTGCTATCGCACTTGATGCTTTAGCAACTTCACCTACAACATTTACTCCATGCAACTTAAGGGCAGAAGCGATGCTAGATAATTCAAAAGAATCATCCATAACAATTAAAACTCGATCGCTCATACTGTGACGCTACGGCACGTAAGGTGATTGACCTATGTGAAATGAGCCATTGTGCTAGGGGTACCACTCAATCAAAAAGTAGGACTTTCTGTTGATCGAAATAAATAAAAAATATGGTGGGGCGGGTCGGGCTCGAACCGACGACGACAGAATTATGAGTTCTGGGCTCTAACCAACTGAGCTACCGCCCCCTCGAGAGTGAGTGTACAAGAGAGATGCATCCGTCGGTTAAATGAGATGAAGATGACAGCCTGAATGTGTGTGTTGAAGCAGTGTATCGATCGAGAAAAAACACCAAAGAGTTATCCTTTTAGCATGAGAAAAACACTTCTGGGTTCATTGGTTTTCCTTTCATCGTTTGGCATTTTTTCCCCTGCACAAGCAGCCCCGATTTATCAATTTCCTGTCACAGGATGTGAAGTCAATTTTGCTCGCGCACATCATGACTATGCAGCCTCAGATATTTTGGCAAAAGCCGGCTGCAAGTTTGTCGCCCCGATTGATGGCGTTATCGATGAAGTTAGCCGGGTAGATACTTGGAGCGGCAAAGTGAATTTAGGAATTACCCGCGGTGGCCGGTCTGTATCTTTAATTGGCTCCGATGGTGTTCGATATTACGGATCGCACCTTCGTTCAATCCCTTCAAACATTGTGCCGGGCTTGGCCGTTAAAGCAGGGCAAACATTAGGTTCTATTGGATCTTCAGGAAGTGCCCGTGGAACTGCGCCGCATTTACATTTTGGAATTTCATGGCCAACTGCTGCCGATATTTGGTGGGTTCGCCGCGGTGAAGTTCTACCGTGGAAGTATTTAAATGCATGGAAAGAGGGGAAAGATTTATCCCCAGCAAAAGAAGTTAATGCCCGTAAGTTAAGAGTTGGAGAGATTCCACCTGAACCAAAGAAGTGAGAAATAAAAAACCCCGCCAGTTACCCGGCGGGGTTTTTTAATAGTTAGTGTTGATTAGGCAGGGTTTACTGCATCAGCCTGAGGACCCTTTG
>JBIIGW010000037.1:0-8530 GCA_044236295.1 Candidatus Planktophila sp. | reverse complement strand
CTGCAAGCTCCCAGAGGAGATATCACTGACATTAACGGTGTGGCATTTGCCCGTAGTGTGGCAGCGATCAGCATTGTCGTAGATCAAACACAGATTTTAAATCCATCCAAAGTCGCAAAGTTAGCCGCCCCGATTCTAGGATTGCCAGAGGCTGAAATTGAGGTTGCTCTGACTGGTACTCGAAAATGGAGCATGGTTGCACGAAATGCAAAGCCTGCTACTTGGCTTAAGTTAACTGAAGCAATCGCTGCATACAACGCACAGCATGAACCGATGAGTCCAGAGCGAATTATTGGCTTCTTCCCAGAGCGAAGTTATGTTCGCGAGTATCCATCTGGTCATCTCATTGCCTCTCTCGTTGGATTTGTAAATCACGAAGGCATCGGGGCTACTGGTCTTGAATCCAGTATGAACTCCAAGATTTCAGGTGTAGATGGCAAATACTCATATGCAGATGGAAATAGAGCTGAGATTCCTGGTTCACAGTCTGAAATAATTCCCGCACAAACTGGGACCTCGGTTCGCCTAACAGTTGATCGAGATATTCAATGGGTAGCATCAAAGGCAATTGCCAAAGCAGTTAACTCATCCAATGCTCTGAGTGGAACCGTGATCGTAATGGATCCAAAAACCGGTCACATTTTGGCACACGCAACAGCACCTACTTTTGATCCAAATAACACTAAGAAAGTTTCTCTGATTGCAATGCGAAATCCATCGGTGCAAGACATATATGAACCAGGTTCTACTGGAAAAATTATGACTCTTGCAGCTGCTTTAGAAGAAAAAAAGATCACTCCAGAGAGTGTTTTAACTGTTCCTTATAAATTAAAGCGCTCAGATAAAGTTTTTAGCGATCATGAACCCCATCCAACACAACGTTTGACTACATCAGGGATTTTGGCAGTCTCCAGTAATACAGGATCAATTTTAATTGGTGAGATGCTTTCCAACCAGAGCCTGTATGACTATTTAACTAAATTTGGAGTCGGCGTTAAAACTGGTGCGGGATTACCAGGTGAATCTAGAGGAAAACTTTTGCAAGTTAGCGACTGGTCCGGAACAACTGCTCCGACAGTAGCTTTTGGGCAGGGATATTCACTGAACACAATGCAGGCAACTAGTATTTTTGCAACGATTGCAAATGATGGAGTGAGAGTTCCACCTACTGTTATTGCAGGTACAAGTGATTCAAGTGGAAATTACACTCCAAATAAGAAACAAAAAGCAGTGCGAGTCGTCAGTGCAGCAACGGCCAAGCAGATGAGAACCATGATGGAAACTGTCGTCTCTGCACAGGGAACGGCACCTACTGCTGCTATTACGGGGTATCGAGTGGCTGGTAAAACGGGAACAGCCCAGCGAATTGATGACACATGCGGTTGTTATCGTGGTTATACAGCATCATTTATTGGTTTTGCCCCTGCAGATAAACCTGCATACGTTATTAATGTGACTATTCAAGATCCAAAAGGAATGCACTGGGGCGGAGCATTAGGTGGACCTGTATTTAAAGAGGTTATGTCTTTTGTTTTACAGTCACAAGGAATAGCTCCAACTCAGGAAAAAGTTAAAAAAGTTGCTCTCAATGAAGCGCAGTTGAACGCTCAGAAAAAGGTCTTACGTGCTCAGGCCAATTGAATCCTTTGAGGTAACCCTAGAGGCTATCCGTGCGGTCATCGATGCAGAGATTGTCGGCGATGGCAACACGCTAGTACACGGTTTATCTCAATCGAGTAAAGAGATTATGCCGGGAGATCTTTTCATAGCACTGCCCGGGGAAAATTTCCATGGTGCGGATTTCTCATCTGATGCAGCTACTAAAGGGGCCGTTGCTGTACTCACTGACAGTGTCGGTGCATCCAAGGTAAAAAATCTTCCTGTAATAGTTTCCAACAACCCACGACGTGCAGCAGGTGTCATCAGCGCATGGTTTTATCGCGAGCCAATGAGAGATTTGTATAGCGTTGGCGTAACAGGGACAAATGGAAAAACAACTGTGACAACATTGCTCCATCAAATCATGACTGGAGCGGGCCGTGAAAGTGGACTCATTGGAACTGTCGAAACTCTGATTGGTTCAGAGTCAATAAAAAGCGTTAGAACAACACCAGAGAGCAGTGAAATTCAAGCCCTTTCCGCTGTAATGCGTGAGCGACATATGCGCAATCTTGTTATGGAGGTCTCAAGTCACGCTATTGCATTAGAAAGAATTCGAGGCAGCCATTTTGCAGTAGTTGGATTCACAAATCTTTCACAAGATCACTTAGATTTTCACAAAAACATGGAAAGTTACTTTGCCGAAAAAGCAAAACTATTCACCCATGAGTATGCAGATCTTGCCGTTATAAATATAGATAGCCAACATGGAGCAATGCTGGCGGCTCAAACCGAATTACCAACTATGACTCTTTCGCGATTTGATACAAAAGCGAGCTGGCATTACACCAAGATTTCACGGGATTATGTAGGCGCTCATATTGCAATACGTGGTAGTGGCGGCATTCTCATTGAAGGAAAAGTTCAACTCCACGGTGGATATAACTACGACAACCTTCTTATGGCCGTTGCTCTTGCGGTAGAAAGTGGGATTGATCCTCTTGATATTTCATCGTTGTTACCATCCCTATCTGGGGCAAGTGGTCGACTCGAATCGATTGCATTAGGTCAGAGTTTTGTCGCAATGATTGATTATGCCCATTCACCAGATGCGGTTTCGCGAGTGCTTGAAACTGCCCGTGAGATTACAGATGGTCGCGTGATTGCAGTGCTTGGTTGCGGAGGAGATAGAGACTCGTCAAAGCGATTATTAATGGGTAAGGCGCTGCAAGAAGGCGCTGATGTAGCAATCTTTACAAGTGATAATCCGCGAAGTGAAAAGCCACAAGAGATTTTAATTCAAATGGTTTTAGGTCTAGAGATAAATAAACCAAGCGCCGTAATTGAAGATAGGACTCAAGCAATTAAGGCAGCCGTCAATGAAGCCAAAGATGGCGATCTTGTGATTGTGCTTGGTAAGGGTCATGAAAAAGGTCAGGAAGTTGACGGCGTCATACTTCCTTTCGATGATCGAATTGAGTTAGCTCGGGCAATTGAGGATAAAAAATGATTACCTTAACAGCCGGTGAGATAGCACTATTGCTCGGAGGAGAAATCCATTGTGACAAGGATTTACTAGTTTCACAGCCACCAGTTTTTGATTCAAGAAAAGCAATCCCGGGGTCAATTTTCTTGGCGCTAAAGGGTGATCAATTTGATGGGCATGATTTTGCAGCTGATGCTTATCGCGCTGGCTCAGTTTTCTCGCTGACATCACGACGAATTGATGGTCCCTGCATAGTTGTAAAAGATGTAGTTGAAGCGTTGTCAACGTTAGCCACATTCGTGCGCTCACGTTTGGAGAATTTAACCGTTATTGGAATTACTGGTTCACAAGGAAAAACTAGTACTAAGGATTTACTGGCACATATGTTGAGCGCAGTTGGACCAACAATTTCACCCATCGGATCTTTTAATAATGATCTGGGACTCCCAATTACATTACTTGAGTGTGATGAAAGAACTCGCTTTTGTATTCTAGAAATGGGTGCGCGCCATAAAGGCGATATTGCCCGTCTATCTCAGATTGCTAAACCAAATATTGGTGTTGTTCTTACGGTTGGCTCGGCTCACTTAGGAGAGTTTGGATCAGTAGAAGCGATAGCACAAACTAAGTCAGAGTTAATCTCCTCTCTTGATGAAAAATCAATTGCAGTTCTAGGAACTTATGATTCATTCACTCCTGAAATGGCAAAGCTTCATAAAGGCAGAGTTATCTTCTTTGGGGATGATCAAGAAGTACGTGCTGCTGATGTAGAAATTCGAGAAGGTTGCCCACATTTTGAAGTTGTGACGCCATTAGGTCGAGATGCCGTTGGAATGAGAGTTGTCGGGGCACATCAAATAGCAAATGCTTTGGCGGTAGCAGCAGTGGGAACTGCCTTGGAACTGCCAATCGAATTAATCGCGAGTTCACTTTCTACTGCTGAGATAAAAAGTAAGTGGCGGATGGAGCTCCATGACATTTTTGGCCTCTTGATTATTAATGATGCTTACAATGCAAATCCTGAATCTATGACCGCCGCCCTTCGTTCACTGACGTTATTTGCGCAGGAACGGGGCGGGTCCTCATGGGCCTTCTTAGGAAAAATGCATGAGCTCGGCGAGTCAACAGCTATTGCCCACAAGAAAATTGGCACCCTTGCCCAAGAGATCGGGGTCGATCACTTAGTTGCAATTAATCAACCGGATTATGGCGCGAGTACGGGAACTATGCGCGTTCACCATGTTGAAAATATTGAGGAAGCAGCGCTAATGATGGAACATTTCTCAGCCGGAGATGTTGTTTTGGTTAAAGCATCACGATCAGAGGGTCTAGAAGTTCTAGCCCAAAAGATCGAAAGTGATTGGCTAGATAAGAGTGGAGTTGAAAGATGAGACAGATCCTTATCTCTGGTGCATTTGCTTTAGTTTTCGCACTCTTTGGTACACGGATTCTGATTCGCATCCTGGAGAAAAAAGGATTTGGGCAGATAATTCGCGATGATGGACCAACAACACATCATATAAAGCATGGAACCCCAACAATGGGCGGAATTATTTTCATTCTTGCAACAATTCTTGGATATCTATTTTCGCACTTAGTTACACTCACGCCAGTTACAGCTTCGGCTTTGTTGGTCATTGGACTAGTCGTGGCCTTAGGAGTAATCGGCTTTCTCGATGACTGGCTTAAGGTTTCTAGACAAAACTCAAGAGGTCTTAAAGGTCGCTACAAATTAACTGGTCAAGCCCTTGTTGCTGGTGGCTTTGCCTATCTTGGATTGCAGTTTATGAACGAGTATTCACTTACTCCAATTTCACAGTACCTATCTGCGGTTCGCGAAACAAGTATTTATCTTGGCACTACTGTTGTAATTCTCTGGATAGTTTTAATGGTGATGTCTGCAAGCAATGGCGTTAATCTCACTGATGGTTTGGATGGGTTAGCAATTGGCGCAGCAATTATGGTTTTTCTAGCCTTTGTTCTCATTGGGGTCTGGCAATTTGGCCAAAGCTGTGGAGCAGATGTTACAGCGGGTTGCTACGCGGTTCGCGATCCTTTGGATTTAGCTGTGTTAGCTGCAGCTTTTGCGGGAGCTTGTACTGGCTTTCTTTGGTGGAATACAGCTCCAGCAAAAATTATGATGGGTGACACAGGCTCTTTAGCACTTGGTGGTGCAATTGCAGCTTTTGCGGCAACTTTGAGAGTTCAACTTCTACTCATTCCACTTGGTGGCTTATTTGTAATCATTACTTTGTCTGTCCTTATTCAAACATTTTATTTTAAAGTTAGTGGCGGCAAACGAGTATTTAGAATGGCGCCTTTGCATCACCACTTCGAGCTAAAGGGCTGGGAAGAGATAACAATAGTTATTCGCTTCTGGATCATCTCTGGATTATCAGTGGCTCTAGGCCTGGGACTTTTCTATGCACAGTGGGTGGCGAAGTAATCATGATTTCAAATCTAGCTGACAGAAATTTCCTAATACTAGGAGCCGGTGTTACTGGAAAGTCAGTTGCTCGATCACTAAAGGCTCATGGAAGCTTAGTAACGATTGCAGATGATTACACCGATGAAGGAATCAAAACTGATGGTATTAGTTTAGAAAATTTTGATGCAGTAGTTGTTTCACCTGGTTGGAGGCTAGACCACCCTCTATTAGTGAAGGCTTTAAAAAGTGGGTTAGAGATACACAATGAAGTGGATTTGGCGTGGCAGATTAAGTCAGAGATTGCGCCCAATCAGAAATGGTTGGCGATAACTGGAACTAACGGCAAAACTACAGCCGTCGAGATGGTCGCGAAGATTTTGCAGACTGCAGGGTTAAAAGCTAAAGCCTGCGGAAACTTAGGAGAGACTGTCATAGATGCAGTGGAACAAGCAGATCCTCTTGACTATTTAGTGTTGGAGCTTTCAAGCTTTCAACTACATTGGGTAAAAAAAGCCCAGTTTCATAGCTCTGCCATTTTAAACATCGCACATGATCATATTGATTGGCATTCAAGTTTTGACTTGTACGCGCAAGCTAAGATATCTCTTCTGGAAAAAAGCGAGATTGCAGTTCTAAATGCCGATGATGGAGAAGTTGTTTCGCGCTCAGCATCATGGAATGGACGCAAAGTTTTTTTCACCCTTAATACTCCCGCCCCTGGTGAAATTGGAGTAGTAGAAGAGTTAATTGTTGATCGCTGCTTTGTTTCCGATCCCATGGAAGCAGAGATGATATGTGAGATAAATGATGTAAAGCCAACAATTCCTCATAACGTTTCAAATGCTATGGCCGCAGCCGCTCTGGCTCTTTCAATTGATGTTCCACATAAAGTGATTCAAAAGGCATTACAAGAGTTTCGACCAGGAAAACACCGAATAGAGATAATTCTTGAAAATGACTCAGTATCTTGGATTGATGATTCCAAGGCAACAAATCCACATGCTGCAATCGCTTCCTTAAACTCTCATTTATCTGTCATTTGGATTGCTGGTGGTTTAGCAAAAGGTGCCGACATGGAGGGTTTAGTGCAGCGGTGCAAGAAGCGAATTAAGGCAGTAATTTTGATTGGTGAAGACTCAGATTTGATTGAGCGCGCCTTACAAAAATTTGCGCCAGAAGTTCCAAGAGTCAAAGTTGAATCACCTAGTAGCTATGTAAAAGGCCAATCCGATAACTCATTGATGGAAGAAGTAGTGATTAAAGCATTAACTTTTGCTACCTCAGGAGATAGTGTGCTTCTGGCTCCAGCCTGCGCATCGATGGATCAATTTGTTTCTTATGCGGATCGAGGCGATCGATTTGCGGCCGCGGTTAAGAAACTGGTCACACATGCAGATTAAGTCAGAAGAGAGGTTTTTTACAAAGCCAGTAAATCTCTATTACATGTTGGCAGGAAGCACATTGTTGTTAAGTCTGCTTGGACTGATCATGGTTTTCTCGGCATCCTCTATCGACTCTTTAGAAAATAAAGGCACTACTTACGCCATCGCTGCTCGCCAATTACTCTTTTTAGTCTTTTCAATCCCAATGGCTTGGGGTCTTTCAAGAATTTCACTTAACCATTGGAAGATCATTGCTCGCTCAGGTGTTCTACTTTCTGTAACAATGCTTTTATTTGTGCAGATTTTCGGTAATTCAACAAGTGGCAATCAAAACTGGTTAAGTTTAGGTTTCATTGTCATTCAACCAAGCGAATTTGCTAAATTCTTGATGATTTTGTGGGCCGGATACATTCTGGCAAAGCAGCAAGCCTCTGGTCGAGTTCAGGCCAATGTATTGGCATTGATTACACCTGCATTTTTCTTATGCATGATTTTGATCTTAATTGGAAATGATTTAGGAAGTGCCTCAGTATTTGGATTCATATTAGTAGGACTTCTTTGGGTGTCTGGCTTAAAATTGCGTGCTATTGGATTTGTATTAACTGCTGGTTTTTTAGCTCTGGCTATTCTTGTTTTAACATCTCCCTATAGAGTTCAAAGGTTTTTGGCATTTGTAAATCCATTCGCCGAAGATCAATACAAACTCTTCGGTTGGCAACCTGCACATAGCCTTTTAGGGCTCGCAAGTGGCGGTTTCTTTGGCGTCGGTCTGGGTGCTTCTCGTCAAAAATGGGGAAATCTGCCCGAAGCTCACACGGATTTTATCTTTTCGGTTATTGGAGAAGAGCTAGGTTTATTTGGAACATTGGCTACCTTGTTTTTAATAAGCATTCTCCTGTTCTCTATCTTTAAAATTGCAATGCGAGCCCAGGATCCGATGGTCAGATACGTTTCATCTGGAATAGGTTGTTGGATTGGAATCCAAACAGTTCTAAATATTGGTTCAGCGATAAGCGTTCTACCCGTAGTTGGCGTGACTCTACCTCTGCTTTCTTACGGTGGCTCATCATTAATAGCTACCTTTATTGCTATTGGATTTGTACTTGGCGCGGCGCGTCGAGATCCAAAGATTTACAAAGAGTTACAAGCCACAGGTAACAGATGGCTACAGTAGTTTTTGCAGGCGGAGGCACAGCCGGACACATTCAACCCGCCTTAGCGGTGGCACGTGAGTGGAAGAAACTACATCCTTCAGATATTTGTTTATTCATAGGAACAGCTAAAGGTTTAGAAACTTCTCTTGTCCCAGAGGCTGGTTTTGACTTAAGAATAATTCCAAAAGTTGCTATTGCTAGACGACCTTCATTTTCATGGATAAAAATACCTTTTGATCTATTCTCATCAATTATATCTTCTCGAAAGATACTTGCAGGCTCTGATTTGTTGATTGGTTTTGGCGGATATGTAAGTGCTCCGGCCTATCTTGCTGCGCGAAGTTTAAGGATTCCAATAGTTATCCATGAAGCTAACGCCAAACCAGGCTGGGCAAACAAAGTTGGAGCCATTTTTACTCCACATCTTGCCGTTGCACATCCTGTCGAAAAAGGTAGATTTTCTAACGCTCTTCTGGCGGGA
>JBIIGW010000036.1:0-8752 GCA_044236295.1 Candidatus Planktophila sp. | reverse complement strand
CATGCGCCATCGTGACATTAAACGCTGATATCCAACTCCGGCCATCATTGCATCTGCTGCAGCAAGTCCTGCAACCGAATGCATTACATCTTCAATTGATGAGTCAGAATCCAAACCATCTTCCCCAAAATCTCGAAGCGCCTTGTCCATGTAATTTGCTAAACCACCGTAATCAAGTTCCACTAAAGATTCAGGATGAAACATTTCTAACCAATCCAACAAATTTTCTAACTCTTCTTCTACAGGACCTTCACCGAATGCTCCTAATACGCTCTCGTGGGCAGAGGCACACCTTTGTTTGGCGTTAGTGATTGTTGTTAAAGCTTTTGAATAAAGGCCGTGTTCGTCGACGCCACGAGTTCGTTCTTCTGGTGAAAATAAAATAAACCAGCGCGGTGGAATCAACCATGTCTCATTTAATATGTGTGGAGTTTTATCTTCAAGTAAATCAACCCCTGCAGTTATAACCTCTTCTAGCGCTGGTGAGATAAAAAATGGAACGACTGTGCTTGGAAGTGAATCCTTGAAATTATCCAGAGCTGCCCAACAACGTGTGGCCGTAGACCATGGTGATAGATATCTGACTTTGTCTTTATCAATAATATGCACACCATCAGGGCGACCAGCAGGTGGTTCTGGATGTGCTACACGATGTAGCGCTAATTTTTGTTCGCGATCAAAACTCGATGCATCGTTTTCGATTCCCTGCCAACGCAAACGATCAGCGGCATCAAATGCCGAGATAGGTTCGTAAATTCTAAGTGAAGCTACGTAAGGTGTTGCTCTCACGAACGTGGAATGTAATTGCCCTCGGCAAATGGATCATCATCATCCTTGCGTGGTGAAGTATCGAGTTCTCCATGCAACTCTTTTGTCAGACGATCTAAATCCATGTCTTGCCCGCCGTATTTCAAATCACGAGCGACTTTGGTTTGTTTTGCTTTTGCACGGCCGCGACCCATGGGCGACCTCCTTCACTTATTGCTCTTTTTGCACTTTGTCAGAGGGGAAGGTTATCGCGGTTGGCTAGTACCTTCCACCAGGTTTTAAGCGTTAAAGGGGTAGATATTGTGTGAGATCTGCTCGTGAGCCCGACGCTAAAACCGCACCACTGGTCACAGCCTGATCCCAGGTCAACTCCCCTGAGGCTAAGGCCAGCCAAGTCTGAGCATCCATCTCGATTGTGTTGGCAGGAGTTCCTCGAGTGTGAGTTGGGCCTTGGCCACATTGAACAGCTGCATATGGTGGAACTCGAACTTCGATTGCCCTGCCTGGTGCTTTAACGGTTAATGCTTGAAGAGTTAATTTCACTTTCTGTAAAACCTCAGGATCGCGCATAAATGTTTCGCGTGATTTATCTAATTGACTGTGGCGCGTATTTCGCAGCAGTTGAGTGCTCAGAAACTACTGTGTTAATACGTGCAACTACTCGAGCTACTTGTTCGCGAGCTTCCCCGGTAAATTCAACTGGGTTACTAATTAACTTGTCTAACTCAGAACGATCAAAAGGCAACCGTTTGTCTTGTGCTAAATCATCAAGAAGAGTGTTCGCATTTCCTTCACGCATTCCAAGTGCGGCGTTTACGGCATGTTCTTTAATAACTTCATGAGCAAGTTCGCGGCCCACACCTGCTTTGACAGCAGCCATCAAAATCTTAGTTGATGCCAAAAATGGCAAATAGCGTTGAATCTCTGCCTCGATAACCTTTGGGAATGCTCCAAATTCATTGATGACAGTAAGTATTGTTTCAAGCAATCCATCGATTGCGTAGAAGGCATCAGGAAGTGCAACACGTCGAACAACACTGCATGAAACATCGCCTTCATTCCATTGGTCACCAGAAAGTTCGCTAACCATAGATGCATAACCACGAAGGACCACTGAAAGCCCATTAACGCGTTCACATGAACGGGTATTCATCTTATGTGGCATTGCACTGCTACCAACTTGACCCGCTTTAAATCCTTCGGTTACCAACTCTGCACCGGCCATTAATCGGATTGACGTTGCAAGCGATGATGGCGACGCAGCAATTTGAACAAGTGTTGTCACAACATCGTAATCAAAAGATCGTGGATAGATCTGACCCGTTGAATCTAAAACAGAGTCGAAGCCAAGTTCTTTTGCAATTGCGTTTTCAAGATTCAAATGAGCCTTTGAAGAACCAAGTAAGTCAATGGAATCTTGGGCAGTGCCAACTGGGCCTTTAATTCCCCGCATTGGATATCGGCTCTGAAGCGCAACTAAGCGTTCGTATGCAAAGAGCAACTCTTCGCCAGCTGATGCAAAACGCTTTCCTAGCGTTGTAATTTGCGCAGGAACATTATGTGAACGTCCAGCTATTGGTTGGTCTGCATACTGAGCTGCTCGTTCACCTAAGCGAGCCAATAGTGCAACTGTTTTATCATGAACAATCTTTAAGCCATTTTTAATCTGTAAAGCTTCGATATTTTCTGTTAAATCACGGCTAGTCATTCCTGCATGTATCACTTGGTGACCCGCCAAAGCGTTGAACTCTTCGATTCGAGCCATAACATCGTGGCGCAGTTGCTTTTCGCGAGTGTCGATAGAGGCTAAATCCACCCTTGTAATTACCTTCTCGTAATCTGAAATTACATCATTGGAAATCTGATGGCCTAAAGATGATTGGGCTCGCATGACAGCGATCCATAGTTTGCGCTCATGAATGACTTTAGATTCTGGAGCAAAGATTTCACGCATTGCACTTGATGCATAACGATCGGCTAAAAGGCTCATTAAATGAAATCCTTTACGACAATGGTTTGATCGCGCCCTGGCCCGACACCAATTGCACTCATTGGTGCGCCAGAGATTTTCTCCAGAAACGCAATGTAATCCTGAGCATTTTTTGGAAGATCTGAAATCTTGCGCGCACCAGTTATATCTTCTGTCCAGCCCGGTAAATACTCATAAATTGGTTTTGCATGATGGAAGTCGCTTTGTGAAGCAGGAAGTTCTTCAACTCGCTTACCGTCAATTTCATATGCCACACATACTGGAATCTTTTCCCAACCGGTAAGAACATCTAACTTAGTAAGGAAGAAATCTGTTAAGCCATTTACTCGCACTGCATAGCGAGCAATCGGAGCATCAAACCAACCACAGCGACGTGCGCGGCCAGTTGTTACACCGATCTCTCCACCAATACGGCGTAGAGCTTCTCCATCTTCATCAAATAACTCTGTTGGAAATGGGCCACTACCAACACGAGTTGTATAAGCTTTCACAATTCCAATAACGCGATCGATCTTTGTTGGTCCAATTCCAGAGCCAGTACATGCACCACCAGCAGTTGGATTGCTAGAAGTTACAAAGGGATATGTTCCATGGTCGACATCTAATAATGTTCCTTGGGAGCCTTCGAGAAGAACTCGTTTACCAGCCTTTAGGGCTTGATCTAAAATCAGAACTGTATCTGCAACATATGGTCGAAGAATTTCGGCATATTGCAAATACTCGTCAAGAACCTCTTCGATTTCAATGTTTTTCCGATTAAATACCTTGATTAAGATCTGATTCTTATCGTGTAGCGCGCCCTCAAGTTTTTGTCGAAGAATTGAAGTATCAAATAGATCCTGTACGCGGATTCCGATTCGATTGATTTTGTCAGCATAGGCTGGACCAATTCCGCGACCAGTTGTACCAATTTTAGATTTACCAAGAAAACGCTCACTGACTTTGTCAATGGTGCGGTGATATGGCGTAATTAAATGTGCGTTGGTTGAAATGAGCAACTTACTTGTATCGATGCCACGTTCATTTAATCCACGGATTTCTTCAAGTAACACACCTGGATCAATAACAACTCCATTGCCAATTACTGGAATCACATTTGGTGAAAGAATTCCTGAAGGTAAAAGGTGAAGAGCATACTTTTGATCACCAATGACGACAGTGTGGCCGGCATTATTTCCGCCTTGATAACGCACTACATAATCGACTCGATCACCTAGTAAATCGGTAGCTTTTCCCTTGCCTTCATCGCCCCATTGAGCGCCAAGTAGAACAAGTGCAGGCATTAGTAAAGCCTTTCCGATTAGTTATTAATTATTTTAAAGATGACGTACCGGTTGAGCGAAGATCTTCACATGCACGAACAACGCGAGCAGCCATTCCAGCCTCAGCTAACTTTCCCCACGCGCGTGGATCGTAGGCTTTCTTGTTTCCTACTTCACCATCGATCTTTAAAACACCGTCATAGTTTTTTAGTACGTGATCTACAACGGGACGAGTAAATGCATATTGGGTGTCGGTATCTACATTCATCTTGATTACACCGTAGTCAAGTGATTCGCGGATTTCAGAAAGTAGTGAGCCAGAGCCACCGTGGAAAACAAGATCCATTGGTTTACTACCTTTAGGTAGACCAAGTTTGGCAGCGACTGCTTCTTGTAAAGTTGCAAGAATTTTTGGCTGCAAAACAACATTCCCGGGCTTGTACACGCCGTGAACATTTCCAAATGTTGCAGCAACTAGATAGCGAGCTTTTGCATCAGTTCCTAATGTTTCAATCGTCATGAGTGCATCTTCAGGTGTTGAGTACAGCTTGGCATCGTGTTTAGCCTCGATGCCGTCTTCTTCTCCACCAACTACACCAATTTCAATCTCAAGAATAGTTTGTGCAGCAACTGACAAGGCCAACATTTCTTTTGCAATCTTCATATTTTCAACCATGTCAACGGCTGAACCATCCCACATGTGAGAGTTAAACAAGGGGGCTTTTCCAGACTTTAGGCGATCGGCACCAAAAGCTAGGAGTGGTCGCATAAAGCCATCTAGCTTTTCAACCGGGCAATGATCAGTATGAATTCCAATATTAACTTTGTAGTTTTTTGCTACAACATGTGCGAACTCTGCAAGACCAACCGCGCCATCAACCATATTTTTTACAGTTGAACCAGATGCATATTCGGCGCCACCCCAAGAAAATTGAATAATTCCATCAGATTCTGCTTCAGCAAAACCACGAATAGCCGCAACTACTGTCTGTGATGAGGAAACATTTATAGCCGGGTATGCGAAAGCGCCTTTTTTCGCGCGATCTAACATGTCTATGAAAACTTCAGGGGTTGCAATCGGCATTGTGGTGACTCCTATTTGCTCGTTTTAGATCGCTTAAAATCTTTGTAATTCTTTAGACAGAGCGCTTCGTTGAGTCGTCTAGAGGCTTACGGTCAATCCTCTCACTTTCGTTGTTTGGGCACAAAAAAGACCGTTCGAGACACACCCCGAGCGGCCTTTTTTAATCTTTCTACACCATGGTCTTCAGGGCGTTTGCTAAGAACTTAGCCAAAGCGGCCACCAGAACGGGGCTGCTTAGGAGTTTGAGGAAAAGCGCTAAGAAGGTAGTAAGCATGGGATCTCCTTTCTTTCTCTCTTTCTGTCGCAGCATCATGAATGAATGCCATGCCTAGTAATTAACTGCAGCCAAACACTGTTGATAACTATCGCAAAGATGTAAAGTTGTGCAGCATGAGCCAAGCGCATGAATCAATCGAGAATCTTTCAAGTGAAGATAGAAAATTTCCACCCACTCCAGAGTTTGCTGCACTTGCTAACGCAAAAGAAGATTTATATGAGTTGGCCGAAAAAGATCGCCTTGCTTTTTGGGATACACAAGCTAAAAATTTAAAGTGGGATGCACCTTGGTCTAAAACTCTTCAATGGGATGCTCCTTATGCACAGTGGTTTGTTGGCGGAAAGTTGAATGCGTCAGTTAATGCATTGGATAGGCATGTTGATCAAGGGCTTGGTGATCGTGTTGCATTCCACTTTGAAGGAGAACCAGGTGATAGCCGAACAATTACCTATTCACAACTCTTAACTGAAGTAAAAAAAGCGGCAAATGCTTTAACTGAATTAGGAATAAAGCCAGGTGATCGCGTCGCGATTTACATGCCGATGATCCCTGAAGCGGCAATTGCAATGTTGGCTTGTGCTCGTATTGGTGCCCCTCATTCTGTTGTCTTTGGTGGTTTCTCGGCAGATGCGCTTTTGTCACGAATTCAAGACGCTGATGCAAAGCTTGTAATTACTGCCGATGGTGGTTTTCGAAAAGGAGCTCCATTTGCATTAAAGCCTGCAGTAGATGATGCGTTAAAGGGCAAACACAATGTTGCACATGTCTTGGTCGTTCAACGAACTAAGCAAGAGACATCTTGGAATGATAAAACTGATATTTGGTGGCATGAAATTGTTGATCGTCAATCTGAAGAACATATCGCGCAATCCTTTGATTCTGAGCACCCGCTCTTTATTTTGTATACATCTGGTACAACGGCAAAACCTAAAGGAATTTTCCACACTACAGGCGGCTATTTAACTCAGGCAGCATTTACACATAAGGCTGTATTTGATTTAAAGCCAAGCACCGATGTCTATTGGTGCACCGCCGATGTTGGTTGGATTACTGGACACAGCTACATTGTGTATGGGCCTTTGATTAATGGCGCAACGCAGGTTATGTATGAAGGAACGCCTGATACTCCACATAAAGGACGAATCTTTGAATTAATCGAAAAATACGGTGTCACGATTTTGTATACCGCTCCAACATTGATTCGCACATGGATGAAATGGGGAGATGAGTTTCCACAGGCATGCAATCTTTCTTCGCTTCGATTGTTGGGTTCTGTCGGTGAACCTATTAATCCGGAAGCGTGGATGTGGTACCGAGAAATCATTGGTGGCAACAAATGCCCAATCGTAGATACTTGGTGGCAAACTGAAACTGGCGGAATAATGATTTCTCCATTACCTGGAGTCACTGCTACTAAACCAGGTTCAGCGATGAAGGCTATTCCGGGAATTAGCGCGGTAGTTGTTGATGACAAGGGCGTTCCAGTTGCAAAGGGTCATGGTGGATTTTTGATCCTAGATAAACCTTGGCCAGGAATGTTGCGCGGAATTTGGGGCGAAGATGAAAGGTATAAAGAAACATACTGGTCACGTTTTCCTGGAATTTACTTTGCTGGTGACGGGGCAAAATTAGATACAGATGGTGCAATCTGGCTTTTAGGGCGAGTTGATGACGTGATGAATGTTTCTGGACATCGCATATCAACAACGGAAGTCGAGTCAGCATTAGTTTCGCACGAAGCAGTTGCAGAGGCGGCAGTTGTTGGTGCAAACGATGCGATGACAGGTCAAGGAATTGTTGCATTTGTAATCTTGCGCGGAGGCATTGCACATGCAAATGCGGCTGGGGGTGGGAATGAACTCGTTACTGAGCTTAGAAACCACGTAGCAAAAGAAATTGGCGCTATAGCAAAGCCGCGACAAATATTAGTTGTTTCAGAACTTCCTAAAACTCGAAGTGGCAAAATCATGAGGCGCTTGCTCAAAGATGTCGCTGAAAATCGCCAGGTTGGTGATGCAACAACATTGGCTGATCCAAATGTTATGAAGTTAATTGCAGAGGGGCTAAATACAAGTAGTGAAGACTAAATTGTTATCCCGAGATATTTCTGCGTTAGTTCAATTAACTGGGACTCTGAGTTAATAACGCCAATGTGTTTGTAAGACACATCACCATCGGGTGCTATAAACCAAGTGACAGGAACTCCTAATCCAAAATATTGACGTGAGCGTCCATCTGAGTCATAGAGATTCGGCCAGGTGATTCCATTTTCTATAACAAACTGCTGTGCATCTTGCAGGTTGGCTTCTTCAACATTTACTCCAACTAGCTGAACAGTATCTTTGGCTTTTTCATAGAAACTAACAAAGTGTGGAATTTCTTCTACACATGGCCCACACCAAGAACCCCACACATTGACAATCATTGGTCCTCTAAGAGCGCCTAGTTGAGCACCTTCGTTTTGATCTAAACAATCTAAAGAAGTTCCACCTGTCCATAATTCTTCTTGCAAAATCTCTGTGCAATCAATGACTTCACCTACCTGCTTGGAAACGGGAGCGTTACTGCTTTCGGAACTTATATTTGTTTGAGTACATGAGGTTAAGAAAAGCAATGAAACTGCAAGCATAGTTTTTTTCATCGAAAATCCTTGTCGGTCTTTACGAGAGCCATTGCTTTTACTTTATCCATTTCACCAATTCCAACGCTTGGACAGATTTTAGCAATTGGACATGCGCCGCATGCCGGTTTGCGCGAATGACAAATTCGACGACCATGCCAAATCATCCGTTGCGAAAGATTTGTCCACTCTGCTTGTGGAATGAGTTGTTGGACAACCATTTCAACCTTTACAGGATCTTTCTCATCTGTCCAACCAAATCTTCTAGATAATCTCCCAAAGTGAGTATCTACAGTAATTCCTGGTGTATCAAATGCATGACCTAATACAACATTTGCAGTCTTTCGACCAACGCCAGGCAAAGTAATCAACTCTTCAAGTGTGCGAGGGACTTTTCCGTCAAAATCTTCCAGAATTTTTATACTAAGTCCTTTTATGTGTCGAGCTTTTGCTCGATAAAACCCACTTGAATGAATTAGACTTTCAATTTCGTGCAGATCTGCTCGAGCATAATCTTTTGGAGTTTTGTACTTTCGAAAAACTGCTGGAGTAATAGTATTAACTCTCTTATCTGTGCACTGTGCACTTAAAACAGTTGCAATTATTAACTCAAGTGGATTGGTAAAATCTAATTCACAGCGAATATTGGGGTAGGTCTTAGTCAGAATGCGGTAAACCGCTTTTGCCCCTTTTCGAATTTCGCTATCAACCAACATGGATGTAAACTACCCTGCGTGACCCCAGAAGAATC
>JBIIGW010000002.1:0-30163 GCA_044236295.1 Candidatus Planktophila sp. | reverse complement strand
GTCGTACGATTCGTTCAGCACTTGACGCCTTAGGCGAAGTCGGTCGCCCGAAAACAGTTCAGTTGGCAGTTTTGGTTGATAGAGGTCACCGCGAACTTCCAATAAAGGCTGACTTTGTTGGTAAAAACTTACCCTCATCTCTAGAGCAGTCCATTCGTGTGTCCTTATCAGAAATAGACGGGCGCGATGAAGTTGTCATTGAAACTCGGGTCCAGCTATGAAACACCTTTTATCAATCGGTGACTTAAGCGCTATCGAGGCAACCACAATATTAGACACAGCAACCGAACTCGCTCGAACCAGTGATGGTCAAATAAAGAAACTTCCAACTTTGCGAGGACGAACGATAGTAAATCTCTTCGCAGAAGATTCAACACGAACGAGAATCTCTTTTGAAGCTGCAGCCAAGAGACTTTCTGCAGATGTAATTAACTTTTCTGCTAAGGGATCAAGTATTAGCAAAGGGGAGTCCTTAAAGGACACAGCAATGACATTGCAGGCCATGGGTGCCGATGCAGTGGTTATTCGCCATAGCGCATCTGGCGCCGCGCAACGATTAGCAGATAATCAATGGATGTCAGGATCTGTAATTAATGCAGGAGATGGAACCCATGAGCATCCTAGTCAAGCATTGCTCGATGCTTTCACAATTCGAAAGCATCTTGGGAAAGGTTCAAGTGATTTACAGGGGATCCACATTGCAATTGTCGGAGATATCCTTCACTCCCGTGTTGCAAGATCAAACGTTCTTCTCCTTTCATTATTGGGAGCAAAAGTAACTTTGGTCGCCCCGCCTACCTTATTGCCACTAGGAATTGAGAAATGGCCTTGCACTGTTTCTTATGATTTTGATTCCGTATTGCCGTTGGTAGATGCGGTCATGATGCTAAGAGTCCAACAAGAGAGAATGACAGAACTGTTTTTTCCAAATGCCCGTGAGTACTCACGGTATTATGGATTAAATGCCGAGCGCATGCGCATGCTAAAACAAAGTGCAATAGTGATGCACCCAGGTCCAATGAATCGAGGGTTGGAAATTTCTGCGGAAGTGGCAGACAGCGCCCGATCAGTTATTACGGAGCAAGTTTCAAATGGAGTCAGTGTTCGAATGGCCATTCTCTACGTATTACTCGCAGGCTCACCTCTTGAAGTTGGGAGCAGTAAATGAATCCCGTTGAGTACCTCATTAAGGGAGCAATACTTCCAAATGGTGATCAAAAAGATGTTGCAGTCATTGACGGTTTCATTGCAGCGGTGGCGCCGAACTTATCTGCATCCTCTTCGCCGGAGCAAATATTGATTGACGCAAAAGGATGCAGGGTATTGCCAGGGCTTGTTGATTTACATACTCATCTGCGACAACCGGGCCGAGAGGATGCCGAAACAGTTTTAACTGGAAGTAGAGCTGGGGCAAAAGGTGGATTCACTGCTTTGTCTGCGATGGCCAACACATCCCCAGTTGCAGATTCTGCAGGTGTTGTTGAACAGGTTTATAGGTTAGGTCAAGATGCTGGATATCTAGATGTCTTTCCGATTGGCGCAGTTACAGAAGGTTTACTGGGACAGTCTTTATCGGAGATCGGTGCCATGGCTGATTCTGTGGCTCGAGT
The DNA here is from genome assembly GCA_044236295.1 of Candidatus Planktophila sp. Lineage (GTDB taxonomy): Bacteria > Actinomycetota > Actinomycetes > Nanopelagicales > Nanopelagicaceae > Planktophila. Next base: position 28,553 of record JBIIGW010000002.1, on the reverse strand, counting down.
TCGAATATTTAGTGATGATGGAAACTGCGTGTTTGATCCTCTACTGATGAGAAGGGCTCTTGAATACGTTAAAAAATTCGGGGGAGTGATCGCACAACATGCGCAGGATCCTCGCTTAACACTTGGGTCGCAAATGAATGAGGGCGAAATATCGGCGCGTTTAGGACTTAAGGGTTGGCCCTCTGTTGCCGAAGAGGCGATTATCGCTCGTGATGTGTTGCTAGCAGAACACGTAAAATCTCGACTTCACATCTGTCATGTAACGACAGCCGGGGGCGTAGAGATAATTCGTTGGGCCAAAGCGCGAGGTATAGATGTAACAGCTGAGGTAACTCCACACCATCTTTTACTCACCGATGACTTAGCAAGCACATATGATCCTGTCTTTAAAGTGAACCCACCCCTTAGAACAGCCACCGATGTGCACGCTCTTCGCGAAGCCTTAGCTGAAGGTGTAATTGACATTGTTGCAACAGATCATGCGCCGCATCCAACAGAATCAAAAGAATGCGAATGGCAGGAAGCTGCTTTCGGCATGTTGGGTCTAGAGACTGCCTTATCGATTGTTCAAAAAACCATGGTTGATTCGGGATTAATGGATTGGCAACAAGTAGCAGAACGAATGTCTCATGCGCCGGCGCGCATAGGCGGATACCAAAATCAAGGCCAAGAAATTGCTGTGGGATCGCCAGCCAACCTTGTAGTGATCGATCCCTCAAGAAATTGGCAAGTAGATCGTGATTTGACGATGTCAAAGGCGACTAATACTCCCTACCATGGGCACACCCTGCCGGGGGTAGTCACGCATACATTCTTTAAGGGCCAGGCCACGGTTATAGATTCAGTAGTTCAAACGATTGGAGAGAAGCGGTGAGTAGCGCGTATCTAGTCTTTGACGATGGACGAATTTTTGAAGGTCAAAGTTGGGCCTCTACAGGAAAAACTTTTGGTGAAGCTGTATTTCAAACAGGAATGACTGGGTATCAAGAGACCTTGACTGATCCTTCGTATCACAAACAGATTGTGATTATGACTGCGCCTCATATAGGCAACACTGGAGTCAATAAAGAGGACAACGAATCAGAGAAGATCTGGGTTGCAGGCTTTGTAGTTCGCAACCCATCCTCGCTGACTTCAAATTGGCGTTCTCATCAAAGCCTTGAGAGTGAGTTAATTCAACAAGGTGTTATTGGTATTCAAGACGTTGATACCCGAGCCATCACTCGACACATTCGAGACCGCGGTGCAATGCGCGTGGGAATTTTTTCTGATTTGAATCTTTCTCGTGAAGAGATGGTAGTGGAAGTGAGAAAGATCCCCACTATGGCCGGTTCAAACTTGGTTGAAGACGTTTCTACAAAGAAGAGTTATATCGTCCAGGCCCAAGGTCAAAAGAGGTTTGTCGTGGCGGCGTTAGATCTTGGAATAAAAAATGCCACCCCCAAAGGTTTATCCGAGCGTGGAGTAGAGGTACATGTGATGCCTTCCAACTCTACTTTGGAAGAGATTCTTTCTATAAATCCTGACGGTGTATTTCTATCCAATGGTCCAGGAGATCCATCAACAATGGGAGAAGTTGTTGAAACAGTCCGTTCATTGTTGTTGGAGGAGATCCCAATTTTTGGAATTTGTTTCGGACATCAAATTCTCGGACGAGCTTTGGGTTTTGAAACGTATAAATTAGCATTTGGTCACCGAGGGATTAATCAACCAGTTATGGATAAAGTTTCAGGAAAAGTTGAGATCACGGCTCACAATCATGGTTTTGCTGTTCAAGCACCAGTTGATATGGAGTTTTCAACGGTATACGGTCGCGGTGAAGTTACGCATGTATGCCTTAATGATGGAGTTGTTGAAGGACTTGCACTCTTAGAGCGTCCTGCTTTTTCTGTTCAATATCATCCGGAGGCTGCAGCCGGTCCACACGATGCCTCTTATCTTTTTGACCGATTCATTGACCTTATGTCGAAGAAGGTTCACGCCTAATGCCTTTGGACACTTCAATAAAATCTGTTTTGGTTATCGGTTCAGGTCCGATTGTCATTGGACAAGCGTGCGAGTTTGATTATTCAGGGACACAGGCTTGTCGTGTCCTTCGCTCAGAGGGTATTCGAGTTATCTTGATTAATTCAAATCCGGCAACGATCATGACCGATCCTGAGTTTGCAGATGCAACATTTATCGAGCCAATTACTCCAGAGATCATTGAGAAAATTATCATCCAGGAAAAACCTGATGCAGTTCTGGCAACTCTGGGTGGACAAACGGCGCTGAATGCCGCAATTGCACTCTATGAAAGAGGAACATTGTCCAAGTACGGAGTACGTCTCATAGGTGCTGATGTAGATGCAATCCATCGAGGGGAAAATCGCGAACTATTTCGTGAGATCGTGGAAAAAGTTGGTGGAGAATCAGCAAAGTCCAGAATTTGCCACACAATGGATGAAATTCTTAATGCCGTTCAAGAACTTAACTATCCTGTAGTTGTACGCCCTTCTTTTACTATGGGCGGTCTTGGCTCTGGAATTGCATTTAATGAACCTGAGCTTCGTCAAATCGCCGGTGCTGGTCTGCGTCATAGTCCAACCTCAGAAGTCCTATTAGAGGAATCAATCATCGGTTGGAAAGAGTACGAACTAGAAGTTATGCGCGATCATAAAGATAATGTTGTTATCGTGTGTTCGATTGAGAATTTAGATCCTATGGGTGTTCATACTGGGGATTCGATCACGGTTGCACCGGCAATGACTCTCACAGATGTTGAGTACCAAAAATTAAGAGATCTTTCGATCCAAATCATCCGTGAGGTAGGAGTAGAAACGGGTGGTTGCAATATTCAGTACGCAGTAAATCCAGCCAATGGCCGAATTATTGTTATTGAGATGAATCCTCGGGTTTCAAGATCTAGTGCTTTAGCATCAAAAGCTACTGGTTTCCCAATTGCAAAGATCGCAACGAAATTAGCTATTGGCTATACCTTAGATGAGATTCAAAACGACATAACAAAGGTTACTCCGGCCTCTTTTGAACCGACTTTAGATTACGTGGTTGTAAAAGTTCCACGTTTTGCCTTTGAAAAATTCGCCGATGCTGACCCTAGGTTAACAACGACAATGAAAAGCGTTGGCGAAGCTATGGCGATTGGACGTTCTTTCTCCGAGGCACTCATGAAGGCATTGAGATCTCTAGAGCGAAAAGAGGCAATCTTTTCGTGGCCATCCATATCCCCGCAGGAGTTGAGCAATCTGCTGGTGACAATGAAAACGCCGACCGAATATCGGCTACAACAAGTTCAACATGCTTTGTGGGTTGGAGCAACTATCGAACAAGTTCATCAAGCCACGAAGATAGATCCTTGGTATTTGCACCAGATGCAGGTGATTAACGAACAGGCGGCTCTGATAGCTCAACCAGGGGAGTTAACGGAAAAAATTTTGCGAAAGGCAAAGAGTGATGGTTTCTCCGATGCACAGATAGCCGCTTTGAGAAATACATCCGAAGAAGAGATTAGAAGTCTGCGTCACAGATTATCGGTTCGACCAGTTTTTAAAACCGTGGATACTTGCGCAGCTGAGTTTGAAGCGTTCACCCCTTATTACTACTCAAGTTATGAGGAAGAGAACGAAGTTGGATTGCGAACAAATCCAGCAGTAATCATTTTAGGTAGTGGCCCCAACCGAATAGGACAGGGAATTGAGTTCGATTATTCATGTGTTCATGCATCCTTTGCGTTAAGGGATGCCGGTTATGACACGATTATGATTAATTGCAATCCTGAGACTGTCTCCACTGACTATGACACTAGTAGTCGTCTTTATTTTGAGCCATTAACTCTGGAAGATGTGCTTGAAGTTATACATGCTGAAACTCAGGCCGGCCCCGTTCTTGGTGTCATCACTCAACTTGGCGGTCAAACACCGCTTGGCTTAGCAGCTGGACTCAAAGCAAATGGTGTAACAATCTTAGGTACCTCACCAGAGGCAATAAATCTCGCCGAAGAGCGTGGAGCTTTCGGGGCAGTTCTAAAAGAACAGTCGTTGACCGCGCCACAATTTGGTATGGCTTCAACACAATTAGAAGCTCAATCGATTGCGCAAAGTATTGGTTACCCAGTACTAGTTAGACCTTCTTTTGTTTTAGGTGGAAGAGGAATGGAAATTGTCTATGACGATCAGTCTTTGTCGGGTTTCATCACTCGCGCAACGCAGATAACTCCTGATCATCCCGTTCTCGTGGATCGCTTTCTAGATAACGCTATCGAAATTGATGTGGATGCTCTTTTTGATGGAACAGAGTTGTTTCTGGGTGGAATTATGGAACATATTGAAGAGGCTGGAGTTCATAGCGGGGACAGCGCATGTGTTTTGCCCGCGCTGACTATTTCGCCTCAACAGAAAAGTGAAATTCGAAACGCAACATTAAAGATCGCACAGGGTGTTGGAGTCAGGGGACTTATAAATATTCAGTTCGCACTCGAAAACAATGTGTTGTATGTACTAGAGGCAAACCCCAGAGCTTCCAGAACCGTTCCTTTTGTTAGCAAAGCAACCGGAACGCCACTAGCTAAGGCCGCTGCGTTAATTTCAGTTGGAAAATCTATATCCGACTTACGGGTTATGGGATTGTTACCGAAAAATGGTGATGGCATAACGCATGGAATTTCCGTAAAAGAAGCCGTCTTGCCATGGAACCGTTTTCGTAGAACCGATGGACGTGGAGTGGACGCTGTCCTTGGACCAGAGATGAGATCTACTGGAGAGGTAATGGGCATAGCGCCAACATTTGGAGAAAGCTACGCAAAGTCTCAAATCGCATCTTTTGGAGCTTTACCTAAATCTGGAAAAGTTTTCATATCTTTAGCAGATAAAGATAAAACATTTGGGGTAGAACCTTCAAAGGGATTTGCTGCAATGGGTTTTCAAATTCTTGCTACAAGCGGCACAGCCCAGTTCTTACGTTCCAGAGGTTTAAACCCTATAACCGTTCGCAAGAACTCAGAGGGCACAGGTCCGTTGGGTGAAAAAACCATCGTTGAAATGATGAACAACGGAGAAATTGATTTAGTCATAAATACACCAGTTGGCCAAGGAACGCGAGAAGATGGTTGGGCCATTCGCACAGCAGCAATACAACGATCGATTCCTTGTATTACAACGATCGCAGGATTTAGTGCTGCTGTTCAAGGAATTAGATTTTTACAGGGATCAACACTGAGTGTTAAGGCTTTGCAGAAGTGGCTAACTAAGTGAGTTCGATAAATAAGAACGCAAAGCAGGTGTTGGCACCGATAATTTCTAACAAACGCGTTGGCATCTATCACCAAATAATCGTCAATATTGGGGATCTTGCTCAGAAATGCAAGCCAGGAAATTTTGTTGCAATAAAGGTTGGTGGTGAGAACTCCGCCCTAGTTCTTAGACGAGCCTTTGCAATCTCTAGGGTCTCAACTTCATCTGCAACTGGCGGAACTATGGAATTGATCGTTGCCCCACATGGGCAAGGAAGTACGTGGTTATGTAATCGTGTTGAGGGAGATCTGATTGATATTGTTGTTCCACTTGGAACTGCATTTGGGGTTCCCACAGAGCCAGTGCCCGTCTTGTTAGTGGGTGGAGGTTATGGATCAGCTCCTTTATTTGGTTTAGCAGAAGTTCTTAATACACGAGGTTCTCGTGTGGACATGATTTTGGGAGCAAGTACAGCTGCAAATATTTACGCACCTATGGAAGGCAAGCGCGCCGTAAATACGATGCGTATTTATACAGAGGATGGTTCGGCAGGACAGACCGGTCGCGTAACAGATAACTTGTATGAGCAGATTAAAGATCTAAATATCGCCGTCGTCTACTCATGCGGACCTATGGCAATGCTGTCAGCAATAACAACAATTACAACAGCATTGGATGTTGTCCATCAGTGCTCCGTTGAGGAATCTATGGCCTGCGGTATTGGTGTTTGTATGACCTGCGTATTACCTGTGGAAGGTGAGGACGGATCTATTTCAATGTTGCGTTCTTGCATCGATGGTCCTGTTATGGATGGAGCAAAGGTTAGTTGGAACCAGGTAGGTAAACAGTTATGAGTGCTTTAGATTTTTCAACCACAATTGGAAACGCATGGTTCCCGGCACCTACTTTTACTGCTAGTGGGTGCGCAAGCTCTGGACGAGAATTGGCTCAGTTTTTCCCCCTACGCGAGATGGGTGGAGTAGTTACTAAATCAGTAATGTCGCGAGTGCGCCCCGGTCGGCCGACTCCACGAATGGCAGAAACGCCAAGTGGAATGCTTAACTCAATAGGTTTGCAAGGTCCGGGAATAGATGCGTTCTTAACTCAAGATATCCCATACCTCATAGAACAAAAGGCACGCGTAATCGTATCGATTGCTGGTGAAACCGTAGAAGAGTATTCAACTCTGGCTCGAAAACTTCGTTCAGTATCTGGAATAAGCGCTGTGGAAGTAAATATCTCCTGCCCTAACGTGGAAAATAGAGGACTTGTTTTTGCCTGCGATCCAGATGCCTCACGACGCGTCATAGATGGAGTGCGTAGAACTTTAGGAGGGGAACTTCCAATAATCGCAAAGTTATCACCGGATGTAACTGATTTGGTTTCCATTGCAAAAGGTGTTGTAGACGCTGGTGCTGATGGGCTTGCACTGATAAATACAGTTCTTGGAATGGTTATCAATGTCAACACGATGAGACCACAACTTGGCGGCAAAACAGGTGGACTATCTGGACCAGCGATTAGACCAATAGCAGTAAGAGCCGTTTACCAAGTTCACGCTGCCCTTCCAAAAACTCCAATCCTTGGTATGGGTGGAATTGCAAGTGGAAAGGATGCTTTGGAGATGATTTTGGCGGGAGCAAGCGGAGTCTCAATCGGTACTGCAAGTTTTGGCAATCCAACGGCGATTATGTCGATTCAAAGCGAGTTAAAACAAATGCTCGTCGATCGGGGATTTAAGTCGCTTAAAGATGCAGTTGGTTATGCCCATCGGGAAGAGTTGGATTCCAATGGCTAAAGCACCGATAGTACTAGCAGTGGATACATCTGAGTTAGGCACTGCGATTGAATGGGTCAAAGCTACGCAAGATTACATTTCTGTATATAAATTAGGTTTGGAATTTTTTCTCACTTTTGGTAGCGATGGAGTAAAAGCAATAAAGGATGTAACTGACTCAGATATTTTCCTTGATCTAAAACTCCACGATATACCTCACACAGTAACTGGGGCGGCTAAGGCTATTGCGCATTTGAAACCAAAGTTCTTAACCGTTCACGCTTCCGGTGGTGCGGCAATGATTAAGGCTGCTGCAGAGGCAGTACCAAATACATTGATAACCGGTGTCACAATCCTTACATCTTTGGGTGATCCGGACTTAAAGTCGATTGGATACCGCCAACCAACTTTAGAAAGTGCAGTTGAGTTGGCCAAGTTAGCTATCCATTCTGGGGCTCGCGCAATAGTTTGCTCGCCTCTGGAGATCTCGGCTATTCGAAAAGTAATTGGAATTGATCCTGTAATCATCACTCCAGGTGTAAGGCCGCAAGGTTCAGAGAATCAAGATGATCAGGTTCGAATAATGACGCCCGCTGATGCGATATCTGCCGGTGCCTCCTTAGTTGTTATTGGACGCCCCATTACGCAAAGTTGGGCCGATGGTAGTTCAGCAATGAAAGAAAAGGCCGCGCAGATTGCGGCGCAGGTTTTGATTAACTAGTAAGTTTGTCCTATGGCTTTACCACCTCGTTTGACCGACGAACAGCGTTTGAGGGCGCTAGAAAAAGCCGCAGCATCCAGAAGGCGCCGAGCCTCTATAAAGTCAGATTTGAAATCCGGTTGCTTATCCATTGATAACATTCTGGAACTGTCCAGAACAGATGAAGCAGTTGCAAATATGCGAGTTCGGGAACTTCTTGAATCATTATCGGGAGTGGGAAAAGTTCGGGCACTCACGCTGATGGAACGACTCGATATATCGCCGACTCGCAGAGTCAAGGGTCTTGGGCGCCATCAGATCACTCAGTTAAGAAATGAATTTATGAAATCATCGCATGCTATTAACCCGGGAAAACTTCTGGTTCTGTCAGGACCTGGGGGAGTTGGCAAAAGTACTGTTGCTAAAAAACTACGAGAAGTTGGCGATTTCTGGGTCAGCGTAAGCTATACAACCAGGCAGCCACGCAGTAATGAAGTTAATGGACGTGATTACCATTTCGTTACTCACGAGGTATTTCAAACTATGATCAATAATGGCGAGTTCTTAGAGTGGGCAGAATTCGCGGGCAATCGTTATGGAACTACTCAAGACAAAGTTGAGCAAGCATTACTCCTTGGAAAAAACGTTCTTCTTGAAATAGAAATAGCTGGAGCAAAACAGGTCAAGACTCATCTGCCTCAATCAATACTTGTTTTTCTGGAGCCGCCGTCATGGGAAGAACTTGTATCCCGCCTTGAAGGACGCGGCACTGATGATGAAGATCGTCGAGCCCATAGGCTTGAGTTGGCCCAGTCCGAACTGGATGCAGCCTCATCTTTTGACGTAGTCCTTGTAAATGATGAGGTCGAAGGGGTTGTCCGGAAACTGATAGAGTTGGCTTCCTAATCAATTGATGAAGCGGAGTTACTCATGGATGGCATTACAAATCCACCAATCGATGAATTACTAGATAAGAGTGGATCAAAGTACAGCTTGGTATTGTATGCAGCTAAGCGTGCCCGCCAGATTAACGCCTATTACTCTCAACTAGGTGAAGGTCTTTTGGAATATGTTGGACCGCTGGTTGAAACACACGTTCACGAAAAGCCTCTTTCAATCGCACTTCGCGAAATAAATGAAGGTTTATTGACAATCGAAAATCTCGAACCAACTGCATAATTTTCTTTAATTTCGGGTCCAGATATGTCACAACTAGGTCCAGAAATAATTTTGGGTGTTGGCGGAGGAATCGCGGCGTACAAATCATGTGACCTTCTACGAAGGTTGCAAGACCGCGGATACCAAGTAACTGTTGTACCAACGCCGGCCTCACTTAATTTTGTTGGTAAGGCCACATGGGAAGCACTCTCTGGTAAACCAGTAAGTTCCCAAGTTTGGGAAAACGTTCATACGGTTCCGCACATATCACTGGCCGATAATTCTGAGTATTTTGTTATAGCACCAGCAACAGCCGATTTAATTGCTCGACTTGCTGCTGGTCGAGCCGATGACTTGTTAACAAATTTGGTCTTAGCTTCAAACTCTCCGAAAATGCTTGTGCCTGCTATGCATCCATCTATGTGGCTAGATCCAGCCACTATTGCCAATGTGCGAACACTCCGTGATCGAGGATTTAAAGTGATGGAGCCAGTGATCGGACGCCTCACAGGATCTGATGAAGGTCAGGGTCGATTCCCAGAGACGGCATCTATCATTAAAGAGTTTGATGAGATGACCGGCAATGTTTCGGACTTATTTGGTAAGAGAGTTTTAGTTACAGCTGGAGGCACTCGCGAAAGCATTGATCCGGTTCGATTTATTGGCAATAAATCATCTGGAAAACAAGGAATAGCAATTGCTCGTGCAGCAACAAAGAGAGGCGCGCGAGTGCACCTGATTGCTGCCAATATTGATGAAAAAGACGTGAGAGGTATAGAGACAACTCATGTTGTCAGCACAGGCGAGATGCACGAAGCACTTACACAGGAGTTTCCAAAATGCGACATATTGATTATGAGTGCTGCTGTTGCAGATGCGCGACCTAAATCGGCTTCATTCGAAAAGATCAAGAAATCACTTTTAGGAACTATTGAGTTAACCCCAAACACGGATCTCATTGCCGATATGAACAAAAACAAAACACATCAGTTAATGATTGGCTTTGCGGCCGAAACTAAAGATCACCTGCAGGAAGCCCGCAGAAAAATGCAAAGCAAAGGCCTCGATATCATCTATGTTAATGATGTTTCTGGCGGGGCGATATTTGGTAAAGATAAGACTATGGGTACGATACTCACACGCAATGGTGCGGATATAGCGGTCAAGGAAACCTCCAAGGACGCTCTCGGAAATTTACTACTTGATCAAGCCATCCGGCAGTTAGGTTAAAAATGTCAAAAAGACTTTTCACATCGGAATCTGTTACTGAAGGTCACCCAGATAAGATCGCAGATGCGATATCTGATGCCGTTTTAGATTCACTGATTTCCCAAGATAAGAAAAGTCGTGTGGCGGTAGAAACCCTGATTACAACTGGTCAGGTCCATGTTGCAGGTGAAGTAACTACTAATGGATACGCAGATGTAAACGGAATAGTTCGAGACACCGTACTTAACATCGGTTATGACTCTTCTGATAAGGGTTTTGATGGAAATTCCTGTGGAGTCTCAATTTCAATCGGGCAGCAGTCACAAGATATTGCTGCCGGTGTCGATGACGCCTACGAACATCGTGTTTCCGCTGCCGTGGATCCACTAGATCTTCAAGGCGCAGGGGATCAAGGTTTAATGTTTGGTTACGCATGTGATGACACGAAAGAACTAATGCCATTACCGATTTGGTTGGCACATGCTTTAGCCCAACAACTGACTAAAGTGCGAAAATCTGGAGAACTCTCATACTTAAGACCGGATGGTAAAACGCAAGTAACGATTGAGTACGACGGTGACAGAGCAATTGCAATAGATACGGTAGTAATTTCTAGTCAGCACTCAGAAGATGTTGATGTCGTAAAGAGACTGACACCTGATGTGATAAAGCTTGTAATTGAACCGATCCTTAATTTGATCGACCTACCCAAAAAAGATCTTCGAACTCTCATCAATCCGACTGGTCGTTTTGTTATCGGTGGTCCAATGGGGGATGCAGGGTTAACTGGTAGAAAGATTATCGTCGACACCTATGGTGGAATGGCCCGTCACGGTGGCGGTGCATTTAGCGGTAAGGATCCGTCCAAGGTGGATCGCTCGGCTGCTTACGCTATGCGATGGGTAGCTAAGAATGTAGTCGCTGCTGGTTTAGCGAAAAGATGCGAGGTACAGGTTGCTTATGCAATTGGTAAGGCGCAACCTGTCGGTGTTTTTGTGGAAACTTTTGGTACAGAGACCGTTCCCGTAGCAAGAATTCAGGACGCAGTAGTTTCTACTTTCGACCTTCGTCCTGCTGCAATAATCAGGGATCTAGAATTGCTACGTCCTATCTATTCACTGACAAGTGCTTATGGACACTTTGGTCGGGAACTTCCAGAGTTTGCTTGGGAGCGAACCGACCGTGTTTCTGCACTTCAAAACGCAATAAAATAATTTGTGGCATCATCCAGGCTTTTTCGGCTAAGAGCCGAGGTTGCATCAGCCCCTTCGCCCCTGCAAGCTGTTTCATTGTCATATGTTCGAGTAAGGGTAGATACGGGTATTTTTCACCTGGATGGTCTTTATGACTACATCGTTCCCGAAAAATTCACGAAAACCGCGGCTATAGGCATAAGAGTTCAAGTTCCTTTCGGCAACAGAGAAGTTGAAGGAATAATTGTAGAACGCACAGCAAGACCAGATCGTGCGGGAACTTTGAAGTTCATTACAAAGGTTCCTTCTCCACACCCGATCGCAACGGCCAGTTCATTGGAGTTAATCGATCACATTGCAATCGCGTATACATGCAATCCATGGGATGTTATTCGATCTGCCATTCCTCCACGTGTGGCGTCAGTGGATAAGAAATTCGACTTGCCTCAGTCAATTAACGCTTCTGAGAGTGTCAAAGAAAAGAAGGTTGAAATAAGAAATCAGTCAGGACAAATCGATCAGCGATCTCATATACATAGTTTCATCCAGATTGCACCGATAACTCCGCCATCTGAGCAAGTTGCCGTTATAGCTAGGCAAGGTCTAGGTCTGGGAAGCGTATTGATCGTTGCTCCTGATGATAAAGATGTAGATCAAATTCTCAGCCATTTCAGGGACGACCAGGATGTGGTTCTGAAACTAACAGCTTCAATGCCAAGAGAAGAAAGATATGAAAGTTTCCTGCAGTGTCAACGGCCAGGCAAGAAAATAGTCGTTGGAACTCGTAGTTCTATCTTCGCTCCGATACACGATCTATCTACGATTATTGTTTTTAAAGAGTCATCACCTGCACACTATGAAATTCGCTCACCTGGTTGGAACAGTAGAAGTGTTGCTCTCAAGCGCGCCCAGTTGCAAGGCCAAGACATTATTTTCATGGGGTACAGCCCTTCAGTAGAGGTGAGTTTTTTGATTGATACAGGTGAGGTCGCATTTAAACCGCATCCATCTCAATTAAATGTTGCGTCATTTACTCCAGACGCAGGAACTCTTTTACCTGGACGTATTTTTTCTGAAATTAGATCGGCACTTAAAAAAGGCCCTGTGCTCTTTCTAGCCGCAAGAAAGGGTTATGGAAACGCTCTTTTGTGTTCACATTGTCGAAATATTGCAACGTGCCCATGCGGTGGTCGTCTACAGGTTGCTTCGAAATTAAGCCCACCAACCTGCGTTCATTGTGGGGCTAGTTTTGATGATTGGAAATGTAAATATTGCAATCGAAGCACTCAATACCTTGCAGGGCGGGGGATCGAGAGGGCTTCGGAGGAAATCTCTCGTGCCTTTCCTGGGTATCCCGTTGTAATTTCTGCAGGTGAGGTGATTAAGGAGAAAATCGAGAACAAACCGTCACTTGTCTTGTCGACTCCGGGGGCACAACCTGAAGTAACGGGTGGATATGCCGCAGTGGTTGTCTTAGATGCAATGAGATTGTTTTCTCACGCAGATCTAAGAAGTCAAGAGAGAGCACGTGAAATCATTCTCGAAACCTGCGCACGATTATCAAGTCATGGAAAAGCGCTATTAGTTATCGATCCAGCGCATCCCATTGTTCCTGCAATCACCCGTTGGAACGTTGCCCCTCTCATGAAACGGGAACTCGCCGAACGATTAGAGATCAAATTGCCGCCTTTTGTTTCCTCTGCTGTTCTGTTAGTTCCAGAGAAAGAAAGTAGCGCTATTTCAACTGGAATACGAAAAGCATTAAAAGAAGGACGCTTACCAGAATCGTTGCAGATTTTTGGACCAACACCAGTTGTTAAAGATCAAGCTAAGCTGGTTCTCTATACCAGTATCTCCGACTCAAGGAAATTACACTCATTTCTTTTAGAGTTTCAGAAAAAGAGAAGCATCGCTAAGAAAGATTTGATTACAATCCGCGTGGAGCCATATTCCCTCTAATCGGTTGGTACTATAGGCATATGTCGATCCAACAGATTCGTTTATTTGGCGATCCGGTACTAACAACACCTGCCGCCAACGTGACCACATTCGACAAGGAGTTGCGCACTCTTGTTGCGGATCTAACGGAAACGATGTTAGACGCACCTGGTGCTGGGTTGGCCGCGCCTCAAATTGGAGTTCCATTAAGAGTTTTTGTTTGGGACGTTGATGAGGCATTGGGTCATTTAATCAATCCGACTTTAGACCTTAGCGAAGAGATGCAAGATGGAGAGGAAGGCTGTCTTTCTTTCCCAGAGATTCGCTATGACACTCCACGGGCTATGCGCGTTGTCGCTAAGGGTTTTAATATGCACGGTGACCCAGTAACTATAGAAGGAACTGAGTTTCTAGCTCGCGCTTTACAACATGAGAATGATCATCTAAACGGGATCCTCTTTATCGATAAGCTATCAAAATCAAACCGTAAATTAGCTATGAAGGAGATTCGGGAATCGGAATGGTTCGCTCAGGCAACTCAATCCGGGGTCGAGATTAAATTAAAAGAGTCTCCTCATTCAATGTTTGGTCGGAATATTTAGTGCGTGTTGCTGTCGCTGCCACTCCAGATGTTGCTATTCCAACGTTGGAGTGGTTGATTGGGTCCGAACATGAAATTGTTTGCGTTATTACCCAACCAGATCGTCCCTCTGGACGTGGCCTCAAGAATAAAGAAAGTGCAGTGTCATTGTGGGCTCAACAAAGAGGGCTGAAAGTCACTAAGCCGGAATCACCGTTAGAGATATTGCCCGTAGTTCAAGGGTTAGACCTTGTAATAACGATTGGTTATGGCGTGATTCTTCCCGAATCAATTTTGGAAATACCAAAACATGGTTTTCTCAATCTGCATTTTTCCTTGTTGCCTCACTATCGCGGTGCTGCTCCAGTTCAACGGGCACTGGAAAACGGTGAAACCGAAACCGGAGTAACTGTCTTTAGATTAGACAAGGGAATGGATACAGGGCCAATTTTCACGCAAGAAAAAATTGCAATCGATTCAACCTGGAGATCCTTTGAACTATTAAATGCCTTGTCTGTGTTAGGAGTTCAAGCCATAAGACAGGCAATAACAGCAATTGAACAATCAATCGATCCGGTACCTCAGTCGGGAAATGCCACGCTCGCCCCAAAGATATTGAAATCAGAGGCAAAGATTGATTTTAGTTTGTCAGCTGCAGTCATTGTTCAAAAGATCAAAGCATTTACTTATGAACCGGGAGCTTGGACGACATTTCACGAGGAACCGTTTAAAATTTTTAAAGCTGTAGTCTCAAATGATTCTGCGGGAAAGCCCGGATACATCTTTGTTGATAATGAGAGAGTATTAGTCTCATGCGGTAGCGGTTCTTCCATAGAAATCTTGGAAGTTAGACCTGCCGGAAAGCGAGAGATGTCAGCGATTGAATGGTCACGTGGCGCACGATTATCCGAGGATGCCTGTTTTGGTTGAACCCCGCAGAAAAACCTTCCAATCTCCAAAGCCCGATCCAGCACGACTTCTTGCTTTCGATTTATTAAGCGAGGTAAATCAAAATTTGGGCTATTCAAATCTGCTTGTGCCTCAAGCTCTGAATGCAAGTTCTTTAGATGATCGCGATAGAGGTTTAGTCACAGAACTTGTTTATGGGACTATTCGAATGCAGGGTAAGCATGATTGGATTTTAAGCCAGATCAGCGATCGTCCGTTCGCGGAAATCGATTCTGGAATCATTGACGTCGCACGTTTAGGGATACATCAAATTCATGAGATGCGAATTCCAGATCATGCTGCCGTAGCTTCTACGGTAGAAGTAGCAAGAAAGAGATTGGGTGAATCCAAGGCAAGCTTTGTGAATGCAATACTACGTTCTGTCGTGCGAAAAACTAAAGAAGAGTGGTTTGAGTCTGTTTATGAAGTATCTGATCCAGTAAAGCGTCTATCGATTCTCTACTCACATCCGGAATGGATAATTTCGTCATATTTTGATCTTCTCAAAAACTGGGATGAAGTTGAACTCGCTCTCAAAATAAACAATGAACCAGCAATCCCAACTCTTGTTTCTTGGCCAGGCTTTTCAACAGTCGAAGATCTCATATCACTTGGTGGGCTTCCTACAGAATATTCATCCTTCGGGGCGCACTGGAAAGGAAATCCTGGTGCGCTAGATCTCATTAAGTCTAGAAAGGCTGGCGTTCAAGACGAAGGCTCGCAATTAGTGGCCGAGATATTTAGTCAAGTTTCCCAAGGATCTAGTTGGCTAGATATGTGTGCTGGTCCCGGTGGAAAAGCAGCTTTACTCTCGAGCCTTGCTAGAAATCGTTCGATTACATTTACTGCAAATGAGATTTCTAATAGCCGAGCAGAACTTGTGCGACAAGTTGTTCATGGTGATCAAGTATTAGTTGGCGATGGACGTGAAATTGGTAAAGGGGATAGTAAGTACGATGCAATCTTGATTGATGCGCCTTGCACGGGCTTAGGTGCCCTACGACGTAGACCTGAAGTTCGCTGGCGGCGTGACCTAAAAGATTTAAGGGCGTTAACTCAATTGCAGCGTGAACTAATATCATCAGGAATATCGGCTTTGAATCAAGGTGGGATTCTAGGGTACGCAACATGTTCCCCTCATTTAGCAGAGACCTCCGTTCAAGTTGCTGATCTTTTACGATCACATCCAGAATTTGAGCAAGTCTCCGTCGTCCCGTATCTTCCCAAAGGATTAGTAGGGGCCGATCGAGAGGGAGCGCTTTCACTATGGACTCACAAACACGGCACTGATGCCATGTATCTCGCACTCTTTAGGCATCGCTAGGGATAAAATCGCCTAATGGTCACCGAGATTCGAATTACTCCAAGTATTTTGAATGCTGATTTTTCTCAATTGGGCTCTGAGATTGAAAAAATCAGCAAGGTAGCTGATCTTCTTCATCTTGATGTAATGGATAACGTATTTGTTCCAAATTTTACCTTTGATTTTCAAGCAGCATCGGAAATAATTGCACAATCTGTTCTACCCGTCGATGCACATCTAATGGTGGCCGACGTCGATCAAATTGCAGTCGATTATGCGCATTTGGGATGTGCCTCCGTGACGATCCATGCTGAAGCGACAAGGAACATAGGTCAGACTCTTCGAAATATTCGAACGGCTGGAGCTAGAGCAAGTCTGGGAATAAAGCCTGGCACTCAAATAGAGGCCTACGAAGAGTTTCTCAATGACATTGATATGTTCCTCATAATGACAGTTGAACCTGGTTTCGGTGGACAGAAATTTATGGAAAATATGATGTCAAAGGTCAAAAGAACAAAAGAAATGATTGGTGATCGCCCAATCTGGTTGCAAGTTGATGGCGGTATATCCATGTCTACTATTGAAATGGCTCTAGATGCTGGCGCAGATACCTTTGTAGTTGGAAGCGCGGTTTTTAATGATCCAAACCCAGCAGGAATGGTTGAAAAGATCAGAAAACACGCTCACGAGCACCTAGGTTCTTGATTTAATCAGTGACGACCCGTGCGCTCACTCCAGTAAACTAACAACATGAAGAATTTTGATGCGTTGTGGATTGAATTAAATGAGAAAGTTGCATCTAACGATTCCACTTCCGGAACAGTTGCAGCTGTTGCGTCGGGAGTTCATGAGATCGGTAAGAAAATTCTTGAGGAAGCGGGCGAGGTGTGGCTAGCTGCTGAGCATGAATCTGACGCAGAGCTCTCAGAGGAGATTAGTCAGCTGCTTTATCACCTTCAGGTGCTCATGCTTGCCCGGGGTCTTTCTATAAACGATGTATACAAATTTCTTTAGGAGATGACAATGTTAAGAGTTGCTGTGCCGAATAAGGGATCGTTAGCGCAGGTTGCTATAGCGACATTAAATGAGGCTGGGTATCGTCAAAGATCCGATGACAGAGATTTGATTATTTCTGATCCAGATAATGGTGTGGAGTTTTACTACTTACGCCCCCGTGATATTGCCGTCTATGTTGGTTCAGGGGAGCTCGAGGCAGGTATTACAGGTAGGGATTTGTTGATTGACTCGGGTGCTAGCGCAAGTGAGATTTTGTCATTGGATTTTGGAAAGTCTACATTTCGATTTGCTGGCCCAATGGACAAAAACCTTACGATATCTGACATCGCAGGCAAACGCGTTGCAACTGCTTATCCAGGTTTAGTGCAGCAGCACTTAAAGGACTTAAAGATTGACGCGGAGATAGTTCGTTTGGATGGCGCGGTTGAAAGCAGCGTACGTTTAGGAGTAGCAGATCTTGTTGCAGACGTTGTAAGTACAGGCAATACGTTGCGTCAGGCAGGCCTTAAAATATTTGGAGAACCAATCTTGCAGAGCGAAGCCGTGGTAATTTCGCGCACCAATAATGAGATCAAGCCTGAGTTAGAAGTTCTTATCAGAAGGTTACAAGGTGTCGTAACCGCCAGAAGATATGTGCTTCTCGACTACGATGTCCAAAAGCAACATTTAGATCAGGCTTGTTTGATCACGCCAGGTTTGGAATCACCGACAATTTCTGCGCTCCAAAAGCCTGATTGGGTGGCAGTAAGAGCAATGGTCTTGCGCGAAGAGACAAATAACGTGATGGATCAATTATGGGCTATAGGAGCTAGAGGCATTTTAGTAACCGACATTCATGCCTGCCGACTCTAACTTTTCTCTAAAGTCCCAACAACGAGCTAACTGAACGAAGTGATCTTTCGTTTATAGAAAGATCTGCCGCTGCAGCAACAATTGGTTTTGCATTGAAGGCGATACTCAATCCCGCGATAGCCATCATGTCCAAATCATTAGCACCATCACCTATAGCAACTGTGTTTTCAAGAAGTACACCAGATAGGTCTGCGAACTCTTTAAGTGCAGAGGCTTTGGCCGCTCTGTCAATGATCGCCCCAGTTAATGCCCCAGTGAGCACGCCATCGTGAACTTCTAAAATATTAGCTCTAAAATATTTTATGGACAATTGAGATACGACAGGTTCCATTATTTGCACGAAACCCCCTGAAACCAGAGAGACGCTATGTCCGAGTCGATGTAGTAGCTCGACTAACTCAATGGCGCCATCGGTTAACACGATTTCGTTTCGAACTTCATCGAGCACCTGAATTGGTAGGCCCTTTAGTAATCCAACTCTATTTTTAAGGCTTTCAGCAAAATCAATATCGCCGTTCATAGCCGATTGAGTTATCCGTGCCACTTCGGACAAAACCCCGGCTTTTGCAGCGAGAAGTTCTATTGCCTCTTGTTCTATGAAAGTAGAGTCGACATCAAATTGCACGAGCATTTTAGGCTTAGTCATTTATGCGGTTCACATTTGCATATAGGTTTATGGCGTATTTCATAATTCGTACACTCTAGTTTCCAATTCGCTCTCAAACTCTAAACCCTCGATGGTTGAGGCAAGAAGTGCCTGCGTTGTTCCCGTAACGACAAAAAGTATTCCGGTTGGTTCACTTTGTGTCCGAGATATCGACTCAATATTTGCATTTACATCAACGATTCCGCTTGTTAAAGCGGAGAGGGCCTTAGGATGCATTTTTTTAGAAACAATATGAACGCCCACGCGGTTTTTATCAACTTGTATCAAAGATTGCTCCGAAAAAATCGTTGCGATGTCAGTCTCAGATGTTTGCGCATACTGGGCCAAATCGACCTCAATGGCGCTTTGATGCGCAGGGTTGAGTGTGATCAACACAGTCAGTACAAGTCGACCACTGATAACAATTTGCTCAACATCATCAATATGAACTGAAAAGTCAGAGAGTGAGTGAAACAGACCCTGAGCTATTCCCGGAGCATCTATACCTGTAAGTAAAATCAGGCCAGTAAAAACGGGGCTCTTTTGTGACAAATCATCCATAAGATTGCATAGTTTATCGCGAAAGACCTACCTCTCATGCATGTTTTTGCACTAACTTAGCCGGCAAAAGCACTATGTTTTGCATCTATGAGCAACCAGAACGTTCTTTCACTTGACGGTGTATCTGTCGTTAGGGGAGATCACACGATTCTTGGCCCGATGAGTTTTTCAATCTCACACGGGCAACGTTGGGTAATTCTTGGACCTAATGGAGCAGGTAAATCAACTCTCCTGCAGATGCTTGCTACGAAAATATTTCCAACAACAGGAACCGTTAATGTTCTAGACCGTGAGTTTGGACGTATCGATCTTTTTGAACTTCGTACTCGAATAGGAATCTGCAGTTCAAATATTGCTGAGGAAATTCCCCCTGGTGAGATTGTCCGAGATGTTGTTTTAACTGCCGCCTATGCAATCTACGGACGCTGGAATGAAGGATATGACCTATGGGATGAGTCGCGAGCGATCGCACTTCTCACCACGTTTGGAGTTCGTGAATTAGGTTCTAGGGAGTATGGAACATTGAGTGAAGGGGAGAAGAAACGAGTACAAATTGCTCGAGCACTGATGACTGATCCTGAACTTCTTTTACTTGATGAGCCCGCTGCGGGCTTAGATGTTGGAGGACGGGAAGACTTACTGGCTCGTTTAACCAGTTTTTCCTCAGATCCTTTAGCCCCAGCTACTGTGTTAGTTACTCACCATATTGAGGAGATTCCTGCCGGAACGACTCATGCTTTGATTCTAAAGGATGGCAAAGTTGCAGTTTCTGGACCCATAGATCAAGTGATTACCTCTGAGCATGTCTCGGCGATTTTTGAGATACCAATAAACGTTTCCACCGAGTCAGGTCGCTATTTTGCCCGGGCAACTTTTTAAACAGTTACACCAAGATTGGCAAGATGAACTTTTTGAATTCGAGGGTCACATCGATTCAATAGAGATGTCGATTAAAAAAGGTTCAATCACGCCAAATTTCGACAAAGTTTTTCGAGCACTCAGCAAACCTATACCAAGTATCAAAGTTGTTATTTTTGGACAGGATCCTTATCCCACGGCAGGGGTAGCTCAAGGTTTAGCTTTTTCTGCGCCCTCAGATATTGACCGTATTCCAGCCTCGCTCAAGAACATTTTTACAGAACTTCATAACGATCTAGGAAAGCCATTAAGGAGTAATCCTGATCTTTCTGATTGGGCAGAACAAGGTGTTCTGCTTCTAAACAGAATCTTGACAACAAAGACAGGAAACTCTTTGTCTCACACAAATTTGAAATGGGAGAAAGTCACAGATCAAGTGGCTGAAGTTCTTGGCAACCGCGAAGTTGTGGCGGTGTGCTGGGGTAATTATGCTCAAGAGGTTTCGCGTTTTTTTAAAAAAGACTGGCTTGTGGCCTCTGCTCATCCAAGTCCATTATCGGCTTATCGCGGATTTTTTGGTTCTAAACCATTTTCTAGGGTTAATAGAATTTTAGAAGAAAACGCAATAAGCCCCGTTCATTGGTGAGATCGTTTTTGATCCGATTCAAGAAAGATCTTCCGTTAAATCATATGGTGCTCTACTAAATGTGAGAAAGGTAAAGGCCCCTGTTACCAGGGGCCTTTACTGACTCTACGTTTTTAGAGCGTTATCCCACCCATGTGTTGATAGGCGATGATAGGAAATAGACCATGAACAAAGCGGCAATGAGCCACAAGAGTGCATGAATCTCTTTACCACGACCTTGAACCAGACGAATCACGACGTGAGTAATGAAACCTGCACCGATACCAACAGTGATGTTGTAGGTGAAAGGCATCAAAATGATTGTCAAGAATGCTGGAATCGCAATTCCCATGTCATCCCAATCAATATTCTTGATCTGAGACATCATTAGGAAGCCAACGATAATCAAGGCTGGTGTCGCAGCCTCGTAAGGAATTATGTTGACGATAGGCGATAGGACAGTTGTAAGAAGGAAGAGAACACCGGTAACCACGGAGGCTAAACCTGTTCGAGCACCTTCACCAACACCTGAAGCAGATTCGATGTATGAAGTATTGGATGAAACTCCAGCGGCGCCACCTGCGGCTGCTGCAACAGAGTCAACGAGCAAAATGCGACTTGCATTTGGCACATTTCCATCTTTATCAATCAACTTTGCTTCATGACCAATTGCTGTCATTGTTCCCATAGTGTCAAAGAAATCAGCTAGCAATAGCGTAAACACGAGCAACGCCGCAGCGATAAAGCCGATCTTTGAAAATGAACCAAATAGGTTGAATTGACCCAAAAGATCGAAATTTGGTGTCGCTACAACCTCACTAGGAATAGCAGGGACATTGAGCCCCCATCCCTTTGGATTAATGAAATCTTTACCATCTGCGGTGAACGCACCTGGAATGTAGTTAGTACCAACCTTGAATGTTCGTTCGATGATGATTGAAAGAATAGTTGCGACCGCGATTCCGATAAGAAGCGCGCCCTTAACTTTCTTAACCATAAGAACAACCATTAGGAAGAATCCAACGATGAAGACAATAATTGGCCATCCAATGAGTGACTTTCCATCACCTAGTGTTACAGGTACTGGACCGACATTGGTTCGACGAACAAAACCTGCATCAACGAAGCCGATCAAGGCAATAAACAATCCAATACCGACTGAGATTGCTACCTTGAGTTGGGAAGGAATAGCTTTGAAGACTGCTGTTCTAAAGCCCGTCAAAACAAGCACGAGAATAATTAGACCTTCAAGTACGACAAGTCCCATCGCATCAGCCCATGTCATCTGCGATGCGATCGCATATGCAACGAAAGTGTTGAGGCCAAGTCCAGTTGCTATTGCAAGTGGATAATTTGCAACAACTCCCATCAGTAGTGTCATGATGCCTGCTACCAGTGCAGTAGCGGCAGCAATCTTTGCCATGCCACCTTCTCCACCGAGGAAGTCACCGTTTACATCCGTGGCACCGCCAAGAATGATTGGATTTAGTACAACTATGTAAGCCATCGTGAAGAATGTGACGACTCCGCCACGTACTTCTCGACTAACTGTCGATCCGCGTTCACTTATTTTAAAGAATGAATCCAGCATGAATTCACCTTTCTGTTTTGGTATCGGGGGTGTTTGCGACCCCGTGTGCGATTAGGCGCACAGCCTTGGGAAGGTCTTAAGCCTAATGATTACTGAGAAGTAGCCCGGGCAACGACACCAAGAGAAATGGCTATGGCTTGCCCAATGAACAATGCAAACAAGAGTGTGCCTAGGCCCACAGTGCCCCCAAGAATTGCTCCAAGAATCAAAACGAGAGCCTCGATTGTCAGTCGGACCCTTCCAATTCGAAATCCAGTCCGCGAATGCAGGGCTGTCATCAGTCCATCTCGTGGGCCCGATCCCAATCCACATGTTATGTAAAAAGCTGAGCCAATGCCCACAAGAGCAATACCTATAAAGCAGTAAATGAGAGAAACAAAGAATCTATCGGAGCTAGGGAAAACCGTGATGCCAAACTGAATTGCAAAAGCTATTACTACAATATTTGAGAGCGTTCCAAACCCTGGTCGCTCACGCAAGGGAACCCATAGAAGCAAAACTAAGGTGCTTATTAAAAAAGTTGACCATCCAAGTGTTATCTCAAAACGCTCCGAAACTCCTTGTGCCAATACCGACCAGGGGGCATTACCAATCTGACTTTGTATCAGCAGTGAGTCGCCTAATCCGAAAATGAAAAGTCCGAAGAACAGGATTGACGATCGACCTAACGAAAGATCCCAGCGTGATTGAGCAGTCCAAGGTGTAACTGGAACTGTTCTATGAGGTCGAAGAAATTTTTGCAACCAAATAAGCATTATTGGAG
The DNA here is from genome assembly GCA_044236295.1 of Candidatus Planktophila sp. Taxonomy (GTDB): domain Bacteria; phylum Actinomycetota; class Actinomycetes; order Nanopelagicales; family Nanopelagicaceae; genus Planktophila. The sequence goes on along the minus strand of JBIIGW010000002.1, from coordinate 5,606 downwards.
TATAACAACAACGGCTATACTTGCATGATGTTTCCTGGAATAGGCACTGCAATAAACATTGTTGCAATCGTTGGTGGTGCAACCCTTGGCGTGCTTGTCGGAAATCGCATGAAGGAGCAAACCCGAACGCTACTCACAGATGTTTTGGGTCTCGTCTTAATTCTTGGTGCCGCCTCTGCAGTTCTTCCTCTGTGGTCATCAAGCTATGTCGAATCTGTTCCACAGGGATGGACACTTCTGATTGTTTTAGGCTCACTACTTATCGGGGGCCTAATCGGTTCTCTCCTTAAATTGGAAACTCGATTAGATGGTTTGGGGGAGCGCCTGCGTATTAGGTTCAAAGCCAGCAGTGAATCTCCCTTTGTTGAAGGTTTCGTTGCAGCTTCTCTTTTGTTTGCAATAGGACCACTTGCAATCCTGGGCAGTATTAGTGATGGAATGGGAACTGGCATCGATCAGTTGGTTCTCAAAAGCACCTTAGACTTTTTTGCGGCAATGGCATTTGCTACATCACTTGGTTGGGGAGTAGCTGTCTCTGCTATTCCAGTAGCGGTCTACCAAGCCTCATGGACATTGGTCGGTCTTGGTCTTGGGGAAATCCTAGATGACTATCAAATCGATGCTATGACGGTAGTTGGCGGAATCATGCTTATGTGTATCGCTTTACGTTTGTTAAATATTAAGCACGTTGCAGTGGGTAATTTACTTCCCGCCTTAGCGGTGGCACCCATAATGGCTTTGGTAATGCACTCGTTTATTTAAATGGTTGATGCATCAATCACGAACCGATATTTAACATCGCTTGCAATAGTCCTTGCGTATGCCTGATTAATGTAGTTTGCATCAATTACTTCGACATCGCTTAAAATGTTGTGTTCTCCACAAAAATCTAGCATCTCTTGAATTTCCGGTATTCCACCAATCATCGATCCGGCGATACTTCTTCGTCCGTTCAACAGCGTGCCTACATTTACTTTGTAAGGGCGACCAGGAAGACCGATAACCACTAAAGTTCCATCGAGCTTGAGAAGCTTTAGATAATCGTCAATAACTATCTCAGCACTAATTGTGTTCAGAATAAGGTCAAACTTCTTTTGAATAGGCTTGAAATTGTCAGGATCATTTGTTGCGATAAATGAATGTGCGCCCATCGCTAAAGCATCGGCTTCTTTATTTGGTGAGTGAGAGAGAACGGTTACTTCTGCGCCCATCGCTACGGCAAATTTCACTCCCATATGTCCTAGGCCGCCAAGACCCATTACTGCAACCTGCATTCCCGGTGAGGTTTTCCAATGTTTTATTGGGGAGTACAAAGTTATCCCTGCACATAGCAAGGGGGCTACTCCACGCAAATCAAGGTTTGTAGGTATTTTCAGTCCGTAATCTTCATTGACCACAAAGAAGTCGCTGTATCCGCCCATCGCAACGGTCTTACCGTCGCCCTCCATGCCGTTGTATGTTCCAACCACCCCATTTAGGCAATATTGCTGAAGCCCAGCTTTACAACTACTACAGGTTCGGCATGAATCGATAAAAACACCGACGCCAATAGGATCGCCCACTTTGAATTTTGTGACCTTACGTCCAACAGAGGTAACTATTCCAGCAATCTCATGACCTGGAACCATAGGAAACATTGATGGCCCCCAATCTTCGGCCACTTGATGAATATCGCTATGACATATTCCAGAGTACGAAACTTTCAAAGCAACATCGTGATCGCCTACAACACGACGATCAAATGAGAATGGTATTAATGGCGATCCTGCGCTCAACGCTGCGTATGCTCTCGTTTTCATATCGCTCACTCCTTAAATGGAAGTGGTTGTGGTGAAGTATGAGCTGCTCGTGATCCGCTCGCCGTAACCTGTCGCATGTGATGACGCCTGCAAAGAACTTCGTAGGCTACCTGAGCACCGGGGGCAACATCGCCGACTACAACTTGTTCACCTTCAGTGACCATAGTTCCACCGATAGTTCGTGCATTATGTGTAGCTCGTGAGCCACACCAGCAAAGTGCTTCGACTTGCAGAGTATTTACACGATCGGCGAGTTCGACTAATCGTGCAGATCCTGGAAAGAGTGAAGTTCTAAAGTCCGTAAGAATTCCAAAGGCATACACATCAATCCCGAGTCCATCAACGATTCGAGCAAGCTGATCTATCTGCGACCGTTCATAAAATTGTGCTTCATCACAGATGATGTAATCGATTCGCTCACCTACCGATAGATGATCCACAACGTATTTATGCAAATCTAGTCCGGGAAATACTTCTATTGCAGGACTAGACAAACCTAATCTAGAAGATATGGTGCCGCTTCCCGCCCGATCTTTATTAGTAAATATAAAACCGGTTCGACCACGAGATTGATGGTTATGAGCAGTTTGAAGAGCAAGAGTTGATTTTCCGCTATCCATAGTCCCGCAGTAGTAAATCAGTTCGGCCATGGTGCGCATCCTGCCATAGCCAGTAAGGTTTTTCCCATAAACCCAGCGTGGTCATTACTACATCAAGAAATGTAGCGATCGCCATCGTCAAGTGGTGGCCCGGCCGTTTCTAGTTGATTCTCAATCTATGGCTTCCATAAGCCATTTGAATCTGTTGGTTTGCTTTCGCTCCGACTACAACACGCCAATTTTCTTCAATGATGCCATCAATTTTGTAGCTAGGTGCTCGCTCATAGCATTCGTTAAATGAGAGTGATCACGATAGGTAACGATCCCATCAATTACCGCGGGACATGTGCGACTGCAAAGCCACGGCGTCGGGTTGATCGCTATAAGCCCTCTGCCTACTATCGGATTGATTTTCGTTGCTTCATCACATTTAGCACCTCGTCTTGCCGCGAGACAGTCGGGAACATTGATCGTTCTAAATGGAGTATCGGATATATAGATCGGAAAATTAGTCAGAGGTTTTAAACGGTCATAGAGAATTTCTTCCCCTTTAATCCACCAATCGAGACCATCTTTAGTTGAATATGGCTCGGACGGTGGCTGCAATCCGGTCGCAATAACGGCTAAGGGCTTGATCTTAGCTATTCGAGATATAGATTCATTGCGAAATTCTTGGCAATCTGCGATCGAATATTGACCGTCGACCTCTTTGATCACTTCCGCAGCGGGGCAGGCAGATTTAGTGAGGCTGACAATCTTGAGATTGTTTTCAAGTCCAATGAGGTTTAGTGCTGGCAGCCAATGAGCTGCGTGTGAATCGCCATACAAAACAAGTGTTTGTTCTCCGTTTAAGTCTCCGTATTCACACACAGGTGAAACTGTCTGCCCGAGAGTGAGGTTGCATCCATCTTCGAAATTGACCGATTTAGCGACTATTTCATCGAGAGAGTATTTGCCACCTTCACTTATTGTGATCGTATTGCTATATGAAAAGAAAATAGCGGTACCTGTAAGTATTAAAGCTGTCGTTGTCGCTACAGTGACTTTGAAAGTGCGTCGATTCTTCCACTTCACATATCTCAATGGTTGTTCGACAAATCTGTGTGTGAGATCGGCTAGAAAAACAGTAAAGGAAAGTAGAAGTATCTTCTCGGTTAAAGACAGTGGACGAGCCCAATATATTGAGGGTATTACTAAAACAGGCCAATGCCATAAATAGAGAGGATAAGAAATCTCTCCCAGCCATTGAGTCACTTTGTTGTTTCCGAGTTTGTCTAGCAATAGTGGCCATCTTTGAGAAGAGAGAATAAGTAATGATGTTGCCAAGACTGGAATGATCGCAGCAGTCCCGGGAAATGCAGTTTGATCGTTATATTTTATTGCAGCAAAGACGAGTGATGGAACAGCAATCAATGCCAATCCAGGGTTGGCGAACTTGGAATGTGGAAGGAAAACCAGGAGAGAACCTATTGCTAGTTCCCAAGCTCTGGTTGGAAGAATATAGAAAGACCATATTGGTGATACTTCTGTTAGATAGAGTGAAAAAATAAATGAAGATGTTCCTATTACACAGATCCCGATGATTGTTAGCTGGCGCCGACCTAATTTATAAAGTCCAACAAGAATAAGAGGCCAAAATAGATAAAACTGTTCTTCAACTGCAAGCGACCAGAAATGAATAAATGGTGACGGAGTTGCATTTAAGTTCTGATAGTCGTTGTTCCACAGGGCAAAAAAGAAATTTGAAACGTATGTAGAAGCTGCAATCAGATCTTTTCCGAAGGATTGTCGCATTGAAAAGGGGAGTAGAAACCAACCTACAATTCCTGTAGAAATTATGACTACAAAAGAAGAAGGCAGTAATCTACGAAATCGACGAGCGTAAAAAGCGGATATATCAACCGTACCTGTGTTACTTAGTTCGCGGAAGAGTAAGCCAGTGATTAAATATCCTGAGATAACATAAAAGATATCGACACCGATGTAACCGCCAGGAATCCAATCTGCGTGATAGATTAAAACCAACAGCGCGGCCACTGCGCGCAGAGCTTGAATCTGAGTGATGCGAGTCGATATAGCCATCAGGAAAGCAGAGAGTGAATTCTGATCTCTGGAAAGTGGGATGTGATATTCGTTCGGCCCTCCAAAACGGAAATTTCACTTAGAAGTGCGACATCTGTAACTGTGGCACCGGTCTCCTTAACTAGGGCAATTGCAGCCAGGAGAGTACCGCCGGTGGCCAGCACGTCGTCGACCAGAAGAACTCTCTGACCAGGTTTGAATGCATCGATATGTATTTCAATTTCCGCAGTTCCATACTCCAAGCTGTATTCACGTGAAATTACAGTATGGGGCAATCTTCCCTTTTTGCGAATGGGAACAAATGGCAATTTCTTATTTATTGCAATTGCGCTTCCAAGAATAAAGCCACGTGCTTCTATTCCCGCTACTGCATCATGTGTAAATTCTGAAGCACTCATCGCTTCGACCACTGTTGCAAATGCGTCGGCGTTTCCCAGAAGTGGGGTTATGTCTTGAAAAAGGATTCCTTCAGATGGATAATCTTTAATGTAGCGAATGAGGGACAGAGCCTTTTCGATGCTATTCATAAATGATTATCTTACTCTGTGACCAATCGGTGTCCGAGAGGGGACTTGAACCCCTAATCCCTTGCGGGAACTAACACCTCAAGCTAGCGCGTCTGCCAATTCCGCCACCCGGACTAAGTGATGGCCAAGGATAGCAATCCAGTGCCACAATAGCGAAATGTCTACTTCGTCTACCGATTACGTATCGTCGGATCTTGTTGACGAAACAGTTCGCATCTGTCGAGAGTTAATTCAAATACCCAGCGTTAATTACGGTGATGGGCAAGGCGATGAGAAGGAAGTTGCTAATCACGTAGTTAAGCTTTTAGATGAGGTCGGTATTAAGTCGAGTATCTATGAATCGGCGCCAGGAAGATGCAATGTGATTGCTCGCATTAAGGGCTCTGATAGCAAAATTCCGGGGTTGGTTGTTCATGGTCATTTAGATGTCGTGCCCGCGAATGCTTCTGATTGGTCGGTTGATCCATTTATGGCAGAAGTAAGAGATGGCTTTATATGGGGCCGTGGCGCAGTGGATATGAAGAATATGAATGCGATGATCATTGCAACCGTGCGAGATTGGGCGCGAACGGGATTCGTTCCAAAGAGAGATATTGTCT
>JBIIGW010000035.1:0-9386 GCA_044236295.1 Candidatus Planktophila sp. | reverse complement strand
GGCATCTTTTGCAAAACCAAGACCTGGATCAATTATTAGATTCTCTTTTGTCACTCCAGCAGATAGAGCAGCTTGAATCCGAACTTTCAACTCTGAAATGGTCTCTGCGACAACATCTTCGTAGATAGCTTTTGAGTTCATATCTTTGGAATGTCCACGCCAATGCATTGCAATGTATGGAGTTTTTAATTGCGCTGCTGTTGAAAGCATCTTGCTATCTGACTGACCTGCGCTGACATCATTTATCACTGAGGCACCGGCTTTTATTGCCGCTTCTGCAACGCTTGCACGCATCGTGTCAATACTAATTTTTATATCTGTTTTTAGAAGTAGTGGAGCGATTTTTTCAATGACAGGAATTGTTCGTTGCAACTCTTCTTGTTCATCAACTCGTTCTGCTCCTGGCCGAGTTGATTCCCCACCAATATCAATGATGTCGACGCCTTCTGCAATCATCTCTAATCCACGTGCGACTGCAGCATCTAATTGATTATGTCTCCCACCGTCAGCAAAGGAATCAGGGGTGACATTTAGAATTCCCATCACCAACATAAAATTAGCCTCTGGTGATTAAGGCGATTGCTTCAGAACGTGTTGCTGCGTTATTTAACGCGCCTCGCACAGCTGAGGTAGTTGTGCGTGCCTGTGACTTCTTCACTCCCCGCATCGACATACAAAGGTGTTCGCAGTCAATAATGACAATAACTCCCAGCGGATTTAAAATTTCAACCATGGCATCTGCAATTTGCGTAGTTAATCTCTCTTGAACTTGCGGACGCTTTGCATAAACATCAACCAAGCGAGCTAACTTTGATAGCCCCGTAATCTTGCCTCGAGGAATGTAACCAATGTGGGCAACGCCATGAAATGGAGTTAGATGGTGTTCACAGTGGGAAAAAACCTCAATGTCTCTGACAATTACTAGCTCTTCGTGGCCAATATCAAAAGTTGTGGTCAAAACATCTTCGGGTGATTGCCATAGGCCTTCGAAGTTTTCTGACATCGCTCGTGCCACGCGAGCAGGAGTCTCTTTTAGACCTTCGCGATCTGGATCTTCTCCAAGTGCGAACAAGAGTTCTCGCACAGCTTTTTCTGCACGCTCTTGATCGTAAGGTGCTTTCGCCCGTCCATCCGCGACGGTGAGTTTATTTATCGTCACTTACAGCCTTTTTACGTCTTATTGGCTTTTTCGTTTCTGTTGTTGATTCAATGACTATGCGTTCTGGAACTTCAACCGGAGGTTGAGAGGATGGAACACGTGTTGCTGATCCAGTCCAGGCAACTCTTGCCGTTACTTTCTTAACTTTCTTGAAGATTACTGCGATCTCATCTTTGTTAAGAGTTTCTTTTTCCAAAAGCTCAATAACCATCTCATCAAGGATTTTACGATTGGCAACTAAAATATCAAATGCTTCCTGGTGTGCATTTTCAATGAGGGTTCGGATTTCACGATCCACGATTCCAGCAATATTTTCACTGTAATCACGCTGGTGGCCATAATCGCGCCCCATAAATGGTTCAGTACTTCCGCCACCTAATTTGATTGCACCAATTGCAGAAGTCATTCCATATTGCGTAACCATTGCTCGTGCAAGTGCTGTTGCCTTTTCAATGTCATTTGATGCACCAGTAGATGGATCATGAAAAATTAATTCCTCGGCTGCGCGGCCTCCAAGAGAGTATGCCAATTGATCCAACAACTGGTTTCGAGTTGTGGAGTATTTGTCTTCATCCGGTAAAACCATTGTGTAACCCAATGCACGGCCACGAGGCATGATTGTTACTTTGTGAACAGGATCTGTATGAGGCAACGCATGCGCAACAAGTGCATGACCGGCCTCATGGTAAGCAGTGACTCGTCGTTCATCATCGCTCATTAAACGAGATTTTCTCTGTGGTCCGGCCATTACACGATCAATAGCTTCATCAAGTTCTAAATTACCAATGTCTGCTTTGTTTTCACGAGCAGATAAAAGTGCAGCTTCGTTCAGGACGCTAGCAAGATCAGCACCTGTAAAGCCAGGTGTACGTCTTGCATAGTCAACTAATTTCACTGATGAATTAATTGGCTTACCTTTTGCATGAATCTCTAAAATCGCTTCGCGACCCTTTAGATCGGGACGATCTACTGCAATTTGACGATCAAAACGACCTGGTCGAAGCAATGCTGGATCTAAAACATCAGGACGATTTGTAGCAGCGATCAAAATAACTTTCGAATTCTCCTCGAATCCGTCCATCTCTACTAGGAGTTGATTGAGAGTTTGTTCGCGCTCATCGTGGCCACCACCCATACCTGCACCACGTTGACGTCCAACTGCATCAATTTCATCGATAAAAACAATTGCCGGTGCGTTTTCTTTTGCTTGTGTAAATAGATCACGAACTCGTGCAGCGCCAACACCAACGAACATTTCAACAAAATCTGATCCAGATATTGAATAAAAAGGTACGCCAGCTTCGCCTGCTACTGCTCGTGCCAATAAAGTCTTTCCAGTTCCTGGAGGGCCGAACAATAAAACTCCCTTTGGAATCTTTGCGCCCAAAGGTGCGTACTTTTCAGGCTTTGCGAGAAAATCTTTAATCTCATCCAACTCTGCAAGTGCCTCATCAGCTCCTGCCACGTCTTTAAACTTTGTTTTTGGAACATCATTATTTTGTAGTTTTGCTCTTGATTTTCCAAATTGGAAAACTTTATTTCCTCCTTGGGCCTGACTCATCATCCAGAAAAATAGGAATCCAATCAGTAAAAATGGAAGGATTGAGAATAAAAACGATACAAATATAGATTGTGATGGGACTTTAACATTCCAACCTTGTGGCGGTGGATTACCTGTTAATGCATCAATAATTGTTGGTTCTTGGCGAGCAACATAAAATGCTTCAACTTTGTCGGCCCCATTTATTCTATTTCCTGGTGTCAAAATCAAACGGATCTTTTGTTGTCTATCAACTATCTCAGCTGAGAGGACTTGAGTTTTAGAGATCGCATCGATTGCTTGTGAGGTTTCAATCTGAGTGTATTTGTTACCGGCCGAAGAGATTTGGCCTAAAGCTGTCACGGCAAATATTGCAGCAATTATCCAAAATAAAGGACCTCGTAGAATTTTACCAGTGCGCGTTGTTGGCTTCTTGTTAGGCTTTTTTACAGAAGTTTTCTCCGATTGCTTACTGGTGAAACTTTTCTTGATCTGCTTTTTTGGCTTTTCTACTTGTGACATGGGTTCTTTTACTCGTTTCTACAAATTACTCGTACATGTGCTTGGCAAGCACACCGATAAATGGAAGGTTGCGATACTTTTCATCAAAATCTAGGCCATAGCCAATTACGAAATCCTTTGGAATATCAAAGCCAACATACTTAACATTCACCTCAATTTTTGCAGCTTCTGGTTTACGTAAAATTGAAAGGATCTCTACTGATCCAACTCCTCGTGATTCTAAATTTGACTTGAGCCAAGAAAGCGTTAAGCCTGAATCTACAATGTCTTCAATAATCAAAACATTGCGCCCTGTTATATCGCGATCTAAATCTTTTAGTATTCGGACCACTCCACTAGATTTTGTGCCTGATCCATATGATGAAACTGCCATCCAGTCCATATCAACGTGACGTTGGAGTGCGCGCGAGAAATCTGCAACAGCCATTACCGCACCTTTTAAAACACCAACAAGTAAAAGGTCTTTACCTTGGTAATCTTTATCAACTTGAACTGCAAGCTCTTTAATTCGAGTTTGCAACTGTTCTTCTGTAACGATTACGCGTTCGATATCGCCTTTGACTGCTTCTAAATCCACGTTTCTCCCTAAGGTCGCTGCGGTGAGAGCGAAAGTCTGCCCGAAATTCTCTCAACCTTCACACCACCAGGAAGATTTGCTGCCCCCTGCCCGCTCCATGCGGTGATTAACGCCTCAATTACGCTCACATGCTCAGCAGTGACTGAACCCGAAGGGGCTCCTTGGGCATAGATCGCCATCCGCAGAACTCTGGTTCGAATGGCCTTGGGCATTGCCTCTAAATGGGCACACTCTAAATCTGCTAAATCTAATTTCATCGCTTCGTGTTCGGCCCAATGATCAAGTGCATCTGCGTCTTCACGAAGTAGATGCGAACTGCGAGCAAGAGCTTCGGAGATTCCAGGACCAATGGTCTTTTCTAAAACTGGAATTGCTTCTGTACGAACTCGCACTCGAGCATATTGTGAGTCTTGATTATGCGGGTCTTTCCAAAAACTTAAATCTGTTTGCTCGCAGTAGCTTTGCGTTGTTTCTCGAGTAAGTCCAAGAAGTGGGCGAACAAAGATTCCAGTATGTGCTGCCATTCCAGAAAGTGAGCGAGTTCCCGATCCTCGAGCAAGTCCTAATAAAACGGTTTCAGCTTGATCATCTTGCGTATGGCCTAAAAAAACTGCCACCGCGTTCTCATCTTGTGCAACCTCATTGATCGCTTTGTATCGTGCAGAGCGAGCAGATGCCTCTAGACCATCTTTAATCTTTACTTCAACTTTTTTTACAACACACTTTAAATCCATTGCCGATAGTTGACTAACAACTGATTCTGCTTGTGCCGCAGAAGCTGCTTGGAGTTGATGATCAACTGTAACTCCTACAATGGTGATTGCAAATTGTTTGGCTTCTACCGATAGTGCATGGGCAAGTGCAAGTGAGTCGGCACCACCAGAAACTGCAACTAAGACTTGATCACCGGCCTCAAACTTTTCTAGCCATGATCGCACTGCATTACGTACTGCAGGAACAGCCATTGTCATGGCTTAACAATAGTGGGGCTTTAGACTCGCCCTCCAAATGGCATTAGGCCTGGCATGCTGTACATATCCGAGAATTTCAAACCACTCTTAGTGGAACGAGCCTCCCAAACCTTTCCATCACCGGCATAAATAGATACATGGTGGATGGTTGAAACCGATCCTTTATATGAGTAGAACAGAAGATCACCAGGTACTAGATCTTTCAGTGAAACATGCATCGTATAAGTTGAATAAAGCGCCGAGTTTAAGCGATCCCAGTTTGGCCAACCAAGACCTGCCGCTCTATATGCAGCATAAACAAGTCCTGAACAGTCAAAAGAGTTTGGCCCTTCATCCCCCCATACATATGGCTTCCCCGCAAGTACTTGTGCTCTTGCAAATGCGACAGCTTTATCTCGTTGTGCTTGAGTTGTTCTACTTGTTGCGCGGCCTTTAAATCCTAAATCACTCCACACGCTTCGTTGACCACCAGTTTGGGCAGCTGTGTTCGCTTGGCTTTCTTCAAGTAACGCCAACTGTCTTTGTTGTTCTAATGTTGTTCTAACTTTGCGTGCACTATTTAATTGACGCATTAAATCGTCTTGAACCTTTTGAAGTTTTGCAACTTCCTTGGCCTGTTCTTCTTTAGCCTCATCTGCAACTTTTTTTGCAGCTTCAACTTTTTCAGTTGCAATAATTTGTGCTGCTTTTGCATCATCTGCAACTTTTTTAGCTTTAATGGCAGCAGCTTCGGCAACCTTAAATCTTTCAAGTGCAACTGAGTTTTGTGCACCCAATGTTCCAAGAGTTGATATTTGGTCTATAAGATCCTGCGGACCATTAGAGCTAAGCAGTGGAGCAATATCTCCCATGTTGCCGCCAAGAATGTAGGCATTAGCAGCTAAGCGTCCAATTGTTTTGTGCGCTTGCGAAACAGATTCGGCTGTTTCGGCTGCATGCTTTGCTGCGGCATTTGCCATTTTTGTTGCAACTGCTAATTCTTCTTGAGCTTTGCGATAAAGGGCAGTTGCTGCATTTGCTTTAGCGGTCAGTGTTCGAAGGTTTTGATTTGCTTCTGCGAGTTTTTTAGCTTGAGCATCGGCTGCTTTCTTTTTTTCTGCCTCAACTTTTTTTGCCGCTTCAATTTGCGCCAGAGTTGGTTTCGGGGCTGCAAGAGCTGGAACTGACGAGATCGACAGCCCCAAAATTACAGCGAGCGAAATCGCCTTTAACTTTTTCACAAAAAACCTTTCGCAGGGAAGGTCTCTAGAATAAATGGCGAACCTTAAAAAACCTTGGTTTTAAAGGCTGGTGTCTTTAATTAGCTACGTCACGGCGAACAAAAAGTATTGAGGCAATGATTGCCCCCACACCCACATAAATTCCGCCTACTGTTAAAGCGTTTTTATAAGCCAAATCTAAGGTTCCCCCTGATGCGATTGCATTGAGCTGTGCTCCTGGGAGCCAACTTTGAAGTGAGCTGCGTACAGCAATCAGTAAATTCTCAATAATAAGCAGCCATAGAACTCCGAAAGATATTGCACTAATTGGTGAGCGTAGAAGCAAACCAAGAACCATTCCAATGATTCCAAAGCCAATAACTGAAATTGTGACATTTATAAATGAGGTGAAAATTGCCTCGATGCCATCTGAGGTGAACCACAAGTCGGTATTCACATTGGCACCAGGTGCTAGTAGAACTGAAGTGCTAATTCCAATAATGGCCGCCACAACAATCATGACAAAGGCAAAAATCTTCATTGCAACTAATTTGCCAAAAAGAATTTTGAGCCGGCCTGGTTGGCGGATCAGTAAATTGCGCAATGTTCCATATGTGTATTCCTGTGCTGTTTGAGCGGCAAAAACACAGAGCGCAATAATTCCCAAAAATCCACCTGTGCTTGAAAAGCCTTGGACTCCACCTGTTGCAAGTCCTAAAACTTCACGGCCCACAACTTGTCCACGATCTGCGTTTCCTTGGGGTGAATCGATCAATAGAAAAAGAAGGGCGGAAAAAAGTCCACTGAAAAATACAACTGCTGCCATGGTACCTAAAAACAATGTAGGACGACGAAGTTTTCGAAGCTCTGCTGAAACAACATGTAACATTACTTATCTCCTGTCATTTCAAAGAATGTCTCTTCAAGATTTGGCAGTTGTGGCGCCAATTGGGCTAAAACAATTCCTGCGCTAAATGCGGCTTTATTTAATTCGGGTGCCCATTCCATAGCAGCCAAAATATGCACTGAATCATTTCGGATTACTGCATGGTGGCCAGAGGATTGTGCAATCTCTAATATTTTTTTGAGGTCAGAATGTTCTAACGATTTTGCAATAATCGTAGGTTGCTGTTTTGCCATTAAGTCACCGATTGGACCAGCAAAAACTATTTCACCTTTGCGAAGCATCACAATATGGTCACTGATGATCTCAAGCTCTGAGAGAAGGTGAGATGAAACAAAAACAGTTGTACCTTCATTAGCCAAATCACGTAATAAGGCACGAATCTCTTGAATACCTTCTGGATCTAAGCCATTTGTTGGTTCATCAAGCATGAGAAGTTTTGGTTCGGGAAGCAATGCTGCAGCAATTCCTAAACGTTGCTTCATACCCAACGAATATGTCTTGTATTTTGATTTACCGCGAGCACCAAGACCAACTTTTTCTAACAATAATTGAACACGTTCAATTGGAAAGCCACCAAGTTTTGCAAGAACCATCAAATTTTCATGACCAGATAAAGCTGGATAAAATGCCGGGCCTTCAATCATGGCTCCCACGCGACTTAAGTATTTTTCTGGGTGCTCTATTGGTTCGCCAAGTATGTGGCCTTGACCAGTTGTTGGAGTGATCAGTCCGAGCAACATTCTCATTGTTGTTGTCTTGCCAGACCCATTGGGCCCAACAAATCCGCACACTGTGCCAAGAGGAACTTCAAAGTTAATGTGAGAGACGGCTAGGCGATTATCGTATTTCTTTGATAAATCCCTTACCGAGATTGCTGTCTTGTTCATGGTGCTTACTCTGCCACAAGTCGGCCAGGAGTAAACGTCGATTATCCCCAAAGGTTTAATCAGGAACGGAAATTACGCTTTCGGTACTTCGGTGTTTATTGAATCAGACCACTCTAGAGAGTTCGTAAAGGATACCCAGCGCGCTTTAGCTAAGTAGTTGAGCAATAACAAGAAGTACTGAAAAAAGACTTAGGTAAGTAATTGACCACTGAAATATCTTTCCTGCAACTTTTGCATAATCAGGTGATCCGTCTTTTAGTTGCAGTAACTGAACTGCAAAGATTGCTCCCAAAAAGATAGTAAGCACCATTGACCATACCGGAAGTGATGCAAAAATTATTACCGCAACTGATGATGAAATCATCAAAACTGTGTGGAACCACATTTGCCTACGAACATTACTTTTTGTTGCGACAACCGGCAGCATGGGTGTTCCCGCTAATGCGTAGTCATCTTTGTACTTAATTGCAAGAGCCCAGAAATGGGGCGGTGTCCAAAAAAAGATTACAAAGAAAAAAGCCCACGCAGTTAATGAAAGTGAGTTAGTTACGGCAGCCCAACCGATTAAGACGGGCATACAACCGGCCGCTCCACCCCAAACAATGTTTTGTGACGTTCGCTGCTTTAGGGCCATCGTATAAACAAGGACATAGAAAGCTATTGCGACAAAGGCTAGGAATGTTGCAAGTTCAGTGGTGAAAACCCAAAACAAAGTAAGTGAGATAAATCCAATTATTACTGCAAAAACTGTTGCCTGTGTTTTTGAGATTAATCCAGTAACCAAAGGACGTTTAGATGTTCTCTCCATCAATTTATCTAAATCACTTTCTATAACCATGTTGAAAGCATTTGCACTGCCAGCGGCCAGAGTTCCTGCAAGTATGGTTGCAAGAGTTAATCCAAAACTTGGTAAGCCTTTTTCTGCCAAGACCATCGCCGGTAATGTTGAAACTAGAAGCAGTTCTACGACCCGTAACTTCATCAGGTCTATGTAGGCTTTAATGGTTGAACTCACCTGCCAAGATTACTCAACCTTTCAGGTCAACGCTCCACAGTATTCTCAAATTACCTAAATTGATGAGTTATGTTGCTCTCAATCAAGGCATAAGTTTCAACTTCTGACCGCTAAATTCTGGTTCACAACGAAAATGGCCGAGAGTCAGTTGAGATTTATTCTCGGCAAGCTTTACTAAAAGCTCTAGTAGAGTTGTTATATGCGTAAAACTTATCTAACTCTATTGGCCGCTATTTCATTATCTTTGACTGTAATTCCTGCTCAGGCAGAGGAAGCTGCAAAAAAGAGTTCTATGAAATTAGTAAAGACCATTGAGGGGTCGATTGCACCTAAGTCTGTTAGATCATCAAATGATGGCGTAATTAGCGCGCATAACATGATGTATAAACATTCAGTAACAATCTATGATTCAAAAACTTTTGAACTAGTTAAGACAATACCTGATTCAGTTTCATTGAAGGATTTTGGTTTTTCAAAGAGCCCTTCAATTTTTAGAGGCTCCCCTGTAGAAGGTGTTTTCTCACCCGATGGTAAATACTTATACGTTAGCAATTACTCAATGTATGGCCCTGGATATAACAAGGAAGGAAGCGATACTTGCTCACCTTC
>JBIIGW010000034.1:0-9503 GCA_044236295.1 Candidatus Planktophila sp. | reverse complement strand
TTAAGTATGACAGAACCAGCTCTTTTTACCAATTTACCCGCGCAAACGAGCGTGAACATTCTGCAGTAAGCCAAAGCCAATCAAGGTGGCAAACATTGATGATCCACCATAAGAAATAAAAGGCAGAGGAACCCCAGTCATAGGCATCATTCCTAAGGTCATGCCTATATTTTCAAACATCTGAAAAGCAAACCAAGCGATTACACCGGTACATACCAACCGTCCAAAAGGATCGTTTGTTCTTCGTGCAATTGAAAAAGCTCTCATCAATAAAATCAAATATAAAATCAAGATACTTCCACTGCCCACAAAACCTAACTGCTCCCCTGCAACTGTAAAAATAAAGTCAGTCTGTTGTTCTGGTACAAATCGACCACTTGTTTGTGGGCCATTAAACAAACCTGTTCCAAGTAACCCACCAGATCCGACAGTAATTCTGGCTTGGCGAAGTTGATAACCAGAGCCTTGTGTATCTGCATTGGGATCAACAAATGTCTGTAATCTCTTGACCTGATACTCACTAACAATGCCAGCCTGGACTGCAATAAATCCACCGCTAACAGCAAGAAGTAAAAGTCCAACTACCCATTTACTAGATGCTCCTGAAACTGCAATCATCGTTACAACTGATGCCGAGATAATCAGAATCGTTCCCATGTCGGGCTGAAGAACAATCAGTAAAACTGGAAGAGCTGCGACACCCAGTGATTGAAGAACATTTCTATTAGAAGGTTTATCGCTGTCATGAGATCGCTCTGACAAAATCATCGCCATTCCAATAATAATTCCAACTTTTGCTAACTCTGCTGGTTGAATTTGGAAACCACCCGGCAGTGCGATCCATGCCTTTGCGCCGTTTTTTTCGTAGCCTAATCCAGGAATTAAAACGATAAGCAAACCTAAGACCGCAGCACCCCACAAAATTGGCGTGTAAGCTCGCAAAAGTCGATAGTCAATGACGGTAACTCCATATGCAAGTACTGCGCCAATTAAAATGTTAATGATGTGGCGCTTTAAGTAGTACTGCGGATCCAAACCGCTACGCGCATACCAATCACGAGTTGCAGCCCAAACTAATAAGGTTCCTATGAATAAAAGAAGTCCAACAACGATTGTCAGTACTGGATCAAAGCCATGGAAAAGTGAGCGGCGATCTTTGCGATAAAGATTTTGGCGGGCAGATATTTGACTCACTCGACCTCTCCCTTCTTTTTAATAACAAGAGAAATCTTAGGCAACTGAGTAGGAGGTTGGCCTTCAGGAAATAGCGCGGCGCCAGGGACAATTCGATTGCCGCTTACCCCAAAAATAGATGAGTAAATTGCTCGAACACCAACACCAGATGTTGAAGCACCGAAACCGCCTTGGCCAATCATCATGACAACTGCGTAGCGCGGATTATTAGTTGGTGCATACGATGCAAACCATGATGTGTCATCTTTAGCACTTCCATCTGGATTGCGACCAAAAACTTCGCCAGTACCGGTTTTGCCACTGATCTCCACTGGAAAACCAGAGAAAACTCCAGCAGCAGTTCCTCGCACAACGACTTCTCGAAGACCAGTTTGAAGAAACTTAATTGTGGATGGCTTAACATCTAAAGTTCCGAGCTTTTGCGGAGTAAATCTCTCCACCACAGTTCCATCTGTTTTCACAATAGCTTTTCCAACAAGTGCCTGCCAAATAGTTCCACCATTTGCGATAGCAGCATATGACTGGGTGAGTTTCAACGGTGTCATAACTGTGTCACCTTGGCCGATACTAAAGTTAACGGCATCTCCTGCACGAACCTTGTCACCATCTATGCAGTTTTCTGCCGCCAGCTGAACTAGGAATGCACTCTGCTGATTCTTTTTCGCTCTTTCTTTATAGTTGCAGTAGAAATCTTTGTTCTGCTCATACCAACTCTTTTTATACTCGCGGTCTGCAATTCGTGAGGCCGATTCTGCTGGTAGATCTATCCCCACGCGATCAGTTAACTTAAATGCTTCAGCAGCCTTAAAAAAGTAGTCGTTTGGATTTGATTTAGGCTTTAAACCGCCATCTCGAAGCCACTCATCAAATGCAATTTGATACCAGATCGTGTCACAGGAAACAGCAATTGCCGTATTAACATTCATTTTTCCCTGGTTTTTGCTATCAAAGTTTCTAAAGGTTCTTGTTCCTACTTCTACTTGAGAAGGACAGTCGTATGTGGCATTGAGGTTGTAACCTGCTTTATCGGCTGCAACTACCGAAATCACCTTAAATGTTGATGCCGGTGCAAATAAACCCTGCGTAGCACGGTTTAATGCAGGGACAGATTTCTTTTCACTAAACAAGTCTTTGGCTTGTTGAACAGTTAAACCTTTTTCCCATGAATTTGGATCATAGGTTGGATAAGAGGCCATTGCCAGAATTCGACCATTTTTAACATCCATCACAACAGCAGCGCCAGAATCTGATGTGTATCCATTAGCTCGCCCTCGAAGCACTGCATCTTTTAGCGCTTTTTCTGTAGCTGCTTGTAAGCGAACATCAAGACTTGTAACTAAATGGTCACCATCGATGGACGCCGTGTTCTGACTCTCTCTAGTAATCGACTCTTTTCGATCTACGATTACAGTTCGAATGCCTGGCGTTCCGCGCAGGTAAGAATCATATTGAATCTCTAATCCACTTTTTCCAATACTTTCACTTCTAAAGTATTGCTTCTCATTTGTTGACAGTAGATCGTTTTCAGTCAACGGTCCTACATAACCAAGTAAATGTGCAGCGTTAACATCAAAAAAACTTGGATAGGCACGAATAGCAACTGGCTTTGCCGTTACTCCCGGAAAAAGATCGGCTCTTTCTACAATTTGAATCGCTGTATTTGGGTCTGCCGATTTTGTAATTGGAATTGGCTGATAACGAGAACCCTGCCAACAACCAGCTTTTTGACCTGCAGGTAGCTCGCCACAAAGGCGCGTATTTTGATAAATATCGGCATATTCAAGTTGTAAAAGATTGGCCAGACGCTGCATTAGTGCAAAACCTTTATCGTCTAATTCATCTACAACAATACGATCGATCGTAATTGCCAAGCCAACTTTATTTGATGCCAAAGCAAGACCTGATCCATCGACAATGATGCCGCGTATTGCGGGAGTAATGACATCGCGACTTTGAATGCTTAACGCTGCATCTTGATATTTAGCTCCGGATGCGACTTGCAAAAAGAATAGACGGCCAAACAAAGCCACCACTAAAGAGACAATAAGAATCTGGACCACCAGTAAAGAAAGGCGTGATTTGCTGTTCATGCAAGTGTTCCAGTTTGGAAAATAGATTTATGTAGTTTGGCAAAAAGAGGAAGAACTATTGGAGTTATGAATAAGGTCCACACACTGGTTCCGAGCAGAATAGTGAAAATCTGTCCAAAAGATCCGATGGATACTCCCAAAAGTGGGCCCGAAATCAAAAACAATAGTTCAGTTAGGAAATTTGCCAAGACAATTGAAAAGACAACCCCAATTGCACCACCAAAGAAATTATCATCCCCATAACCAAGATATGTAATGCCATAACTAGCAAGCAACATAATCAGTGTCCACTGCCCGAAAGGACCTGATGAGCTTTGCGAAAGATCCATCAACAATCCAGCCGAAAAACCGATGACAGCAGCAACTTCGCGTTCACTCATGATCGCCCAACTCAGTGCGAAAATAATTAAAATTGAAAACCCACCACCGGGCAGGCGAAACTGTGAAATCAAAGACTCTTGAACAATAAAAATGCCCAAGAAGACTAGCGATGAGATGCTAATTAAGCGTATTGACATAGGTGTTAGTTACTAGGTGTTGGCGTGGGAGTGACAAAAACTGTAACTGTGGGAGTGGGGATCGGTTTTGGTTTTTGTGGAACCAGTGCATCACCAGGGTTTGAGTTTGGACCTCCAACGACAACTGCCAAAACACTGAGCTTTGAAAAATCTGTGTAGTAGCGAACTGTTGCAGACTGCGCAATTGTTCCTGCAGAGTTATCAACGGTAGTTATGAAGCCAACAGGAACACCAGGCACAAATGGTCGGTTCGCAATGCTGCCTCGTGACATCAAAACATCGCCTTCATTGATATCTGTTGAATTATCCAGCAACTGCAATACAGCAGATCGCTCACCCCGGCCAGATAAAAACCCAATCTGCTGTGAGTTAACAATTCTCACACCGATTCGAAAAGCTGGATCGCTGGCAAGTTGAATCAAGGCTGAGTTTGGATAAACCTCTTTAACAATGCCAGCTATTCCATATTCAGATAAGACAGTCATGTTTTGGGCTATCCCAGCATTTGATCCGGAACCGATCGTTACGGTTTGAGCAAAAGATTGATAAGAGCCTTGGCTAATTACCTTTGCATTTACGATCTTGTAGCCAGCAGTACCAGCTAAATCTAGAATTCCCTTTAACTGTTTCAGTTGAACGTCTGCGTCTGCGCGCTCAAGAAGTTCTAACTTAAGCGCAGCATTTTCTTTTTCTAGTTTTTCAATCTGCGAGCCTGAGCGACCAAGTAAAGATGCATCAGAGAAAAAACCTTTGATTGGGCTTAGCGCACTATTGGCCATGCGTTGGAATGGTGAGACTACGTTTTGAGTTCCTTGCTTTAAGTTATCAAGAAGTTGAACACCTCGAAGATCTAAGGTTACTAAGAACAAGGAAGTAACGATCAAAATCACCAACAATAATCGTGTGCGACTTTGACCGCCCTTGCTCATTACAACGTGACCTTATCGACGAGGCTCGGAGATTAGAACCTTCTCGAGTGCTTCAAACTCTTCGATACATTTTCCAGAACCTTCAACCACAGCATCTAGTGGACGCTCTGCGATGTGAATAGGCATTCCAGTCTCTTTACGAAGGCGCTCATCAAGCCCCTTAAGCAAAGCACCACCACCAGTTAGAACTACACCGCGATCCATGAGATCTGCTGCAAGCTCAGGTGGTGTTTGATCAAGTGTGCTCTTAACAGCATTGATAATTGCATTAACAGGCTCTTCTAACGCCTTACGAATATCTGCTGCTGAAACGATAATTGTTTTTGGAAGTCCAGTTGCTAAATCGCGACCACGAATCTCTGCATCATTTTCACCTGGAAGTGGATAGGCAGATCCAATAGCCATCTTGATCTCTTCTGCGGTTCGCTCTCCCAATAGCAATGAGAACTCTCGTTTAACCCAGTTGATGATTGATTGATCAAGTTCATCTCCACCTACGCGAATTGAAAGTGATGTAACGATTCCGCCGAGTGAAATAACAGCAACTTCAGTTGTTCCTCCACCGATATCAATAACCATGTTTCCAGTTGGTTCGTGAATTGGTAGCCCAGCTCCAATTGCCGCAGCCATTGGCTCTTCAATAATGTAAACCTTGCGAGCACCGGCTGCATAGCCTGCATCTTTAACTGCGCGCTGTTCTACACCCGTAATACCTGAAGGAACGCAGATAACAATACGAGGCTTAGCTAAATAACGACGACGGTGAACCTTTTGAATAAAGTAACGCAACATACGTTCGGTTGTATCAAAGTCTGCAATAACACCATCACGTAGTGGGCGAATAGCAACAATGTTGCCAGGAGTACGGCCAATCATCTTTTTTGCTTCAAGACCAACAGCAAGGATTCCGCCAGTATCTTGGTTGATAGCAACTACAGATGGCTCATTAAGAACAATGCCACGACCACGAACATATACAAGAGTGTTGGCTGTACCAAGATCAACCGCCATATCGCGACCAATAAAGGACATCTTGTTAGATTGTGACATTTTTACTCCTTGTGCTTATTCGAACGTGGGAAGTTACTTGCTTGGGAAAAAAATCTGTATCTCTCGCGTGGCAGATTCTACCGAATCCGAGCCATGAACGATGTTTTGAACAACCTTTGTTCCTTGATCGCGGGCTAGATCTCCACGAATTGTTCCAGGGGCTGCAACTGTTGGATCGGTGACACCAGCTAAGGATCTAAATCCCTCAATGACTCGATTACCTGAAGCAACAATTGCAACTATTGGCCCAGACATCATGAACTCAACTAGTGGTTCATAAAAAGGTTTACCAACATGTTCTGCATAGTGCTTTTCAAGAATCGCTCGATCTGCCTGCAACATTCGCAGCGCATCGATTGCATATCCCTTTGCTTCAATTCGTGAGATGACTTCACCAACTAAACCTCTGGCCACGCCATCTGGCTTAACCAGGATCAGGGTTTTCTCAGTACTCATACACCTATTCTATTCAGGTTTTTTAGGACCGGCAGCCAGCAAGGCAGCACGGGCAGCCTCACCCTTGCGGCCAACAACGATGGCGCTCACCCATAAACCAACAAATACCACCCCGATTATGAAGAAGTACGGTTCAACAAATCCAAAACTGATCATCACCACCTGCATGATGGAACCAATGACAAATCCCCCAGGGCGGCGAACCAAAGCGGCGGCAACAAAAAGTAAAAATGAAACTACACACCCAAAAATGATTGCCGCTTGCGATTGATCTTTCATAACAATAAGAATTGCAAATCCCATTGTCATGCTCTCAGCAATCAATACAGACGCTCCCAGAATTTTCATTGTGCAAACTTCTTTCTTAAATAGGTACGAGCTTGTCCTACTGTAACAACTGAACCTGTGACAATGACTCCAACAGTTTCTTCGCTAAGTGGACGAACTGAATCCTTAACGGCCTTGTCTAAAGCTTGAGAAAGATCTGAGATTTCAAATACTCGATCGGCTCCAAATATTGATGATGCGATTTTTTCAACTTCCGAGGATGCCATGGCCCGTTCAGATGAACTCTGAGTAACGATCACATGATCGACAATGGACTCTAGTTCTTTAAATATTCCGGCCACATCTTTATCGCCCAAAATGCCAACAACGGCGATGATCTCATCAAAATTAAACTCGGCTTTAAGGGTCTCGGCTAACGCTCTTGCACCATGTGGATTGTGTGCTGCATCCAAGATAACTGTTGGATCTCGATGCACCACTTCACAACGGCCAGGTGAAGCAACTGCAGCAAACCCAGAACGCACTGCATCGATATCTAGTGGTTGATCACCAAAGAATGCCTCAACTGCAACGAGAGCGGCGGCTGCATTGGATGCTTGATGGCGACCGTGAAGCGGAAGGAAAATCTCCTCGTATGTTTGGTTTACGCCCTGAATAGTTAAGAGCTGTCCCCCCACTGCAATGGCACGTGATGTAACAGAAAATTCAATTCCCTCTCGCACAACATCTGCGCCAACTTCTGCAGCTTTTCGAATCAGCTCTTTGGCAGCTTCTGGCTCTTGTTGAGCCAAAACAATAAAACCATTTTCCTTAATGATGCCGGCTTTGGTTGAAGCAATCTCGTGCAAGGTGTTTCCTAAATACTCCATATGATCAAAACCAATTGGCATGATCACTGAAACATCTGCTTCTACAACATTTGTGGCATCCCATTGCCCACCCATGCCAACTTCGATGACGCCAACGTCTATTGGATGCTCGGCAAAGGCAACAAATGCCAGTGCGGTCATCGCCTCAAAAAATGAGATGGGATGCTCGAATTTCTCATCCATAAGATCTAAATATGCAGCGATATCGTTGTAAGAAAAAATCAACTCTTTAGGATCTATTGATTGCCCATTTATGGCTATTCGCTCTAAATAGGTTTCTAAATGTGGACTTGTAAATCGCCCTGTTCGAAGGCCATGGGCAAAAAGCAACGCATCAATCATTCGAGAAGTTGTTGTTTTTCCATTTGTTCCACCCACGTGAATCGTTGGATAGGTCAATTGTGGTGAACCTAAAATATCTACTAGCGCCGCAATGCGTTCTAGGGATGGTGCAATTCGACTCTCTGGCCAACGAGCTAGTAAAGCTTTTTCTATAGCATCTATTCGCTCTTGATCATCTGGAGAAAGAATCATGCTTGTGGCAGTCCAGCAAGTGCTGCCGTGATTCTTTCGATATCAGATGTTGTCTTTTCTAATCGCTCACGAATTTCAACAACTACATTCGCAGGGGCCTTTGCCATAAATCCTTGATTGTTCAGCTTCACTTCTGCTGTCTGCTTATCTTTTGTTGCAGTTGCTAAATCCTTTTCTAACCGTTGGCGCTCTGCAACTACATCGATTGATCCAGTTAAATCAAACTCAACTACGACACCTGCTGCCTCACACTTTGCGCTGGCTGTAATTTCGCCTAGCTCCATTCGAACTACAAATGCCATGGCAGATGCATATTTAGCAATGTGGGCAGGTGCTACAAAACGTCCTGGAATTTTTAACGACGTTTTAATTCCTTGATCGTTTCTAAAGCGTCTGACCTCTGTAATGATCTCTTGCAATTGAGCAACTAGATCCTCTGATTCTTTATCAATGTGTGAGCTTTGGGCCTTAGGCCATTGCGCAGTAACCAGGCTTTCTTGTCCTGTTAATACTGTCCATAGTTGCTCTGTAATAAACGGCATCACTGGATGCATTAAGCGGAATAGTTGATCCAGGACATATCCCAAAACTCTCTGTGAATCTGCTGCATCTCCTGAAGCAAAGGCCTCTTTAGAAAGCTCTAAATACCAATCGCATAGGTCATCCCAGGCAAAGTGATACAACGTTTCACAAGCACGAGCGAACTCGTAGTGTTCAAATAACTCGGTAACTTGTGTGCAAGTTTGAGACCAGCGACTTAGAATCCACTTGTCTATCTCATTTAAACTCTCAAGCGAAGGTAGATCGCCTTCAACTGTGGCGCCATTCATCATCGCAAATCTGGTTGCATTCCAAAGCTTTGTAGCAAAGTTTCTAGATCCGCCGATCCAATCTTCGGCGAGGGCTTGATCTGTTCCTGGATTAGCCCCTCGTGCCAAAGTGAATCGAAGTGCATCGGCTCCGTATTTATCCATAAACTCAATTGGATCGATTACATTTCCGCGACTCTTTGACATCTTTTTACCAAATTGGTCGCGGACTAAACCATGCAACATAATTGTTTTAAAGGGTGCAACACCATCCATTGCAAAGGTCGACATCATCATCATGCGCACAACCCAGAAAAATAGAATGTCATAACCTGTAACAAGTACTGATGTTGGATAAAACTTTGCTAAGTCAGCTGACTTTTCTGGCCAACCTAAGGTAGAAAAAGCCCACTGCCCTGAAGAAAACCACGTATCTAAAACATCTGGATCTTGAGTCCAACCAGCTGGGGCGGTTTCATCTGGACCTACAACTTTTACTTCACCGCTTGGTCCATACCAAACTGGAATTCTGTGACCCCACCACAACTGACGCGAAATACACCAGTCGTGCATGTTATCTACCCAATCGAAATAGCGAGGAGCAAGTTCTTCGGGTTCAATTTTCACAGAACCATTTCGCACAGCATCTGCTGCAGCCTTTGCCATGGGTTCAACTTTTACAAACCACTGTTTTGATAATCGAGGCTCTATCGTTGTTTCACATCGGGAGCAGTGCCCAACAGCGTGAATGTATGGACGCTTTTCT
>JBIIGW010000033.1:0-9518 GCA_044236295.1 Candidatus Planktophila sp. | reverse complement strand
GTGGCTTCACCACAAAATTATTTGGCTGTCATCAAAGTAGTTGGCATTGGTGGCGGTGGAGTTAATGCAGTCAATCGCATGATTGATGTTGGATTAAAAGGTGTTGAGTTCATTGCAATCAATACCGATGCACAACATTTATTGATGAGTGATGCTGATGTAAAACTTGATATTGGTCGCAAAACAACTCGCGGTCTTGGTGCAGGTATGGATCCTGACAAAGGACGCGAAGCTGCACTTGATCATGCAGATGACATTGAAGAGATACTCCGCGGCGCAGACATGGTATTTGTTACAGCAGGAGAGGGTGGCGGTACTGGTACAGGAGCAGCTCCTGTAGTTGCAAAGATTGCTCGCGAGATTGGCGCACTAACAATTGGAGTTGTCACTCGTCCATTTTCTTTTGAAGCAAAACTTCGTTCAGAGCAAGCAGATGTTGGAATTGAAGCATTGCGTGAAGAAGTAGATACATTAATTGTAATTCCTAATGATCGTCTACTTGCAATCTCAGATCGTCAAATAACTTTGGCAGATGCATTTAAGAGTGCCGACCAAGTACTTCTTTCAGGAGTTCAAGGTATCTCTGAAATCATTACTCAACCTGGACTTATCAATTTAGATTTTGCAGATGTAAAAGCAGTTATGTCTGGCGCTGGGTCGGCCTTAATGGGCATTGGTTCTGCTCGCGGTGAAAACCGAGCAATGCGTGCTGCAGAGCTTGCTATTTCAAGTCCGTTACTTGAAGCCTCTATAGATGGTGCGATGGGTGTACTGCTTTCAGTCTCAGGTGGTTCGGATTTAGGCTTATTTGAAGTTAATGAGGCGTGCGAACTAGTTCAATCTGTTGTGCATCCAAATGCAAAATTTATATTTGGAACCACAATTGACGATGCTCTTGGTGATGAAATTCGCATTACCGTTGTGGCAGCTGGTTTTGAGGGTGGACAGCCAAAGAAGGTCGCGACACCATCATTTGATGCAGCCACTTTAGGGGGAGTAGCAGACCCTATTTCTGCTAATGATCCATTGGCAGTTGCTCTTGATTTAGATAATGAGTTGCCAAAGCGCCGTGTGACCTTTGAAGAGTTAGTCGCTGAGGATGAGATCGATATTCCTGACTTCATGAAGTAAAGGAATCTGGCTTTGTCTTATTTTTTTACTGATCGAACTGGAGGTTTCAGTTCGGGAAGTTTTGAGTCACTTAATTTTGCCGGTCATGTTGGGGATGATCCGGCCTGCGTAAAGTCAAACCGGGCAACTCTTCCAAACGCGCAATTTATGAACCAAGTTCATGGCAACAAAGTAGAAGTAGTTTCACATTACAGCGAAGTTGAACCGACGTGTGATGCATTAGTGACAACTAATCCAGATCTATCTTTGGCGGTCATGGTTGCAGATTGCATTCCCCTTCTACTGATCTCAGATGCAGTCGTGGGAGCAGTGCATGTTGGCCGTGCTGGTTTAGTCAATGGGATTGCAAATCACACTCTTGCGGTCATGAGGAATCTGGGTGCCAGAAATATTCATGCTGTTTTGGGACCATCAATTTGTGGAAAGTGTTATGAAGTCCCAATTCAACTGCAGGCAGAAGTCAGTGCAATTCATCCAGATTCTTACTCCACAACCCGACATTCCACGCCGGCGCTAGATCTTCAAGCTGGACTAGTTGCGCAGTTAATCTCACATGATGTTAGTTTTGAAGCATCAACTGTGTGCACAATGGAGAACTCTTTGTATTTTTCTCACCGAAGAGATAATCCAACCGGTCGCTTTGTTGGGGTGGTAAAGATATGAATAGAAAAAGTGAGATTGCAAGAAACCTAGATGAGGTCAAGGAAAAGATCTCGGCGGCGGCAGATCATGAAGTGGTTTTGATTGCGGTCACAAAGAGTTTTCCAGCCAGCGATGTGGAGATTTTGAGTGAGTTAGGGATTAAGGATTTTGGTGAGAATCGCGATGCTGAGGGAGTTGAAAAATCGCAGGTGGTTGCCGGTACTTGGCATTTTCAGGGACAAATCCAAAGCAATAAACTGAAATCAATCACATCTTGGGCATCTGTTATTCACTCATTAGATGATCTGAGGCATTTTGAATTGATCGAAAAATATGCTCCCCATCCACTTTCAATATTTCTTCAGGTCTCACTCGATGGTGCTCATCATCGTGGGGGAGCAGGGATTAAAGATCTTTACACTTTGGCCACGGCGATAGAAAACTCTTCAAAACACTCATTACTGGGGATCATGGCAGTTCCTCCACTTTCAGTGCCGACTCTTTCTGCTTATGGGCAGTTACAGCAGATTCACATGGATTTTAAGAAGGAGTTTCCTGGGGCTCCAGCGCTATCTGCGGGTATGAGTGGTGATTATGAGATGGCCATTTCACACGGTGCGACACATGTGCGTATTGGCTCGTCAATACTCGGTTCCCGCTCACCCCAGAGGTAACCTTTTCTCATGTCTAATGCAATCCGCCGTGTCGCTAATTACTTGGGTTTAATGGATGAGCCGGAATTTGATACTGCGCAAGCACCAGCTAAATCAACTGGTGATGTTCGCATTAAAAGCCGTGAACTTCGTCCAGTACCAACTGCCCGCAGTGGTGAAGTAGTTCAATCAGCACCACAGCTTGATCTTCCAGTTTTAGACCGCATCATTACGTTGCATCCTCGTTATTACAACGAAGCCCGCACGATTGGCGAGCATTACCGTGAAGGTAATCCAGTCATCATTAACTTGACTGAAATGGATGAGTCAGAACACAAGCGTCTTGTAGATTTTGCAAGTGGTCTTGCTTTTGGATTGCACGGAACAATCGAGCGAGTAACAAAGAAAGTCTTTCTACTCTCACCTGCAAACGTTTCTGTAAGTAGCGAAGACAAGTCAGCAGCTGCGCAAGCAAGTTTTTTTAATCAGAGCTGATCATGTTGAGCGTGGGCTCACTGCTAGCCAATATCCTGCAGTTATTTCTCTTTGCCTTGCTTGGGCGCCTCATCTTTGATTACGTGCAGATGTTTTCTAAAACATGGCGTCCTCGTGGGCTGGTTCTCTATTTAGTAGAGGCTATATACACGATCACAGATAAGCCAATGCAGTTTGTTGGAAGATTTGTACCACCACTTCGCTTAGGTGCAATAAGTTTAGATATGAGTTTTATAGTTCTCTTCTTTGGAACTCAACTTTTAATTGGCTTGGTTAGACAACTTTAGTCTTTTTCAAAACTACTTCTAAGCCTATTTCTTTATCGCTAATGGAAAGTGTTGAATCGTGCACCATGCTAACCGCAAGGATTTCGGTTTCGATCCGATGCTGATCACTTCCGATAGCTTCCACAATCTCCGGAACACCATTCCAAGAAACTTCTATTCGATCTGAAATATCAAATCCATCACTCTTTCTTCGTTCCTGAATAAAGCGGATAACCTCACGAACATTGCCAGCTAAAATCAATGCCGGAGTTAGTTCAAGATCGAGTGCAACACTCTCACCATCATGTGAGGAAACGCTCCAACCTGATTTTGGAACCTCGGTGACGACTAGATCTTCTAGGCTAATTGTCCACTCGCCAACTGTTGTCGATTCTTTTGTGCGGAGTGTTTTAACAAGTTCAGTTGGCTCAACTTTGGCAATTGCTTTTGCGATCTCTTGAACTGCCCCACCAAATTTTGCCCCGAGCGTCTTGAAATTAGCTTTAACGCTAACATCAACCAAATCGCCATCGGCATTGGCTATGTCTGCTAATTCGATCACATTTAACTCATCTGCGATCTGTTCTCGCATCTGCTCTGGAAGATCCGACCAACCTTTTGCAGCAATTAACGCTCGCCCTAGGGGCTGCCTAATTTTTACTCCGGATTCTGCGCGCGTAGCCCGGCCTAGTTCAACAATTCGACGAGTCAGTTCTACTTGAGCACCAAGTTCGCGATTGATGTACTTCTCATTGGAGACAGGAAAATCTGAAAGGTGAACAGACATTGGCGCCGAAGCATCTGTAGGTCTTACTAGCTCTTGCCAGACATGTTCAGTAATAAAAGGAACAAGGGGAGATAGCAATTGCGTCAGAGTTACTAGGCACTCATGCAAGGTTGCCAAAGCTGCTACATCTCCATCCCAAAAACGGCGGCGTGAGCGCCGGACATACCAGTTGGATAGATCATCAATGAATCTGGCTAATTCGCGTCCAGCAACTTGAGAATCAAAAGATTCTAATGCGTTATCAACAT
Source organism: Candidatus Planktophila sp. (assembly GCA_044236295.1). GTDB lineage: Bacteria > Actinomycetota > Actinomycetes > Nanopelagicales > Nanopelagicaceae > Planktophila. The sequence goes on along the minus strand of JBIIGW010000033.1, from coordinate 5,296 downwards.
TTGCAATCAAAAGATTGAGTTCAGAGACGATCCATTTGTCCATTAATGGACGATCAGCCAAGGGCGGGGTTTGCGAAAGTTCAAAATTGGAGGCTTTTGCATACAAAGCATGGAAAGAAACAGTGTTCCAATATGTCAACAGTGTTTTACGAACAACTTCATTTAAGTTCTCATGTCCAACACGTCTTGCAGACCATGGCGAACCAGCTGCCAACATGTACCAACGCACTGCATCTGCGCCATGCTGATCCATTAACGCCATAGGCTCCAGCACATTTCCTAAGTGCTTGCTCATCTTGCGTCCATCTTTATCTAAGATGTGGCCAAGACACAGAACTGTTTTGTAAGAGGATTGATCAAATACCAACGTTCCAATTGTCATGAGGGTATAAAACCAACCTCGAGTTTGATCTATTGCTTCGCAGATAAAATCAGCAGGGTAGGAGGCTTTGAATTTTTCAACAGAGCCTTCTTTATGCGGATATCCCCACTGCGCAAAAGGCATTGCTCCTGAGTCATACCAACAATCGATCACCTCAGGAACTCGAACCATGGTCGAATCACAACTACTGCAAGTGAAAGTAATGTCATCAACAAAAGGTCTATGTGGATCAAGATTTGAAAGTTCTTGGCCTGCTAACTCACCTAACTCTTTGAGTGAATCAACGCAGATTTCATGTTTATTTTCACAGCGCCAGATAGGCAGCGGAGTACCCCAATAACGATTTCTTGAAAGAGCCCAATCGATGTTGTTGTTTAGCCAATCACCATATCGGCCTTCCTTGATTGTTTCAGGATGCCAATTTGTTGATGCATTTTCTCTAAGGAGTGCATCTTTTATTGAGGTAGTCCGGATATACCAAGAAGGTTGGGCGTAATACATCAGTGCTGTGTGACAACGCCAGCAGTGTGGATAAGAGTGTTCATATTGTTGGTGCTTATAAAGGGCACCTTTTGCTTTGAGCTCTTTTACTAACGGTTTATCTGCATCCTTGAAGAAAAGCCCACTCACCACAGGAACCTCTTTGAGGAAAGTTCCATCGGGTGCAATTGGGTTTACTACAGGCAGTCCATAGCTACGGCAGACTGCTAGATCGTCAGCACCGAAAGCGGGGGATTGATGGACTAGTCCAGTTCCATCCTCAGTAGTGACATATGTTGCAAGGACTATGTAGTGGGCATCTGGAATTTCTACATAATCAAATGGTCTTTGGTAGGTAGTTTTTTCGAGATCTTTTCCTAGAAGTGTTTGAAGTATCTTCTTCTCACCCTTGACACTCTCCATCAACGCTTTAGCGACAACAAGTACTTCATCATCTTGCTCTTCAACGCTTACCTTTAGAACTACATACTCAACCTCTGGGTGAACTGCGATTGCAGTATTTGAAACCAAAGTCCATGGAGTTGTAGTCCACACAAGAAAACTTGCCTTTAACTTTTGCAATGGACCAGAGGTCACAGGAAAGCGAACAAATACAGATGGATCAGTAACCGTCTCATAACCCTGGGCTAATTCGTGATCTGAAAGTCCAGTTCCGCAGCGCGGACAATATGGGGCAACGCGATGATCTTGAACCAGTAAACCTTTTTTCCAAATTTCTTTGAGTGACCACCATACTGATTCAACATATTCAGGTGACATCGTCCAGTAAGCCTTATCAAAATCTACCCAAAAACCCATACGGTCTGTCATGTCTGTAAATGCACTCACATGGCGTTGAACTGATTCACGACACTTATCATTAAATTGGGAGATTCCAAATTTTTCGATATCACCTTTACCAGTAAATCCAAGTTCTTTTTCTACTGCGATTTCAACTGGTAAACCGTGACAGTCCCACCCTGCTTTTCGTTCTACGTACTTACCCTTCATCGTATGAAAACGAGGGAAGACATCTTTAAAGACTCGAGCTTCAATGTGGTGTGTACCAGGCATTCCATTTGCAGTTGGTGGGCCTTCATAAAAAGTCCAGACTGGTCCCTCTTCTCGAGAGTTAACTGTTTTTTCGAAGATAGAGTTTTCGCGCCAGAACTTGAGAATGTTATGTTCGACAGCAGGCAGATCTACTGCGGCAGAGATCTGGCGAAATGACATTAAAAAACCCCCAGAGAAAATAATCTGGAGGGACGAAACCTGCATATACAGTTTTCGCGGTACCACCCACCTTGTGATTGCACCTTGGTGCAATCACCACTTTAAGTTCCCACTAGCTAGTTCTAGGTGGACCCTTTAAAAAGGACCACTTCTTCTAGCAGGCTCGTGAGGTGATAGCCCCGTCAATGCCACGTATGTGAGGCCCTTAGTCTAGATGATGGCTTGAATATAAATTGCATCGTGGCGAAATTGGCAACACAGGGCTAATCGGCATAGGGTTCGCGACATGCCAAACAAGCCTGCTAAGAAACTAGTATCGAAGAAGGCGGGAGCAAAGAAAGCCGCCCCTGCCAAAAAGGCTGTTAAAAAGGCTGTTAAGAAAGCAGTTAAAAAAACAACACCAGGTAAGAAGCCGATCAAGAAGGCAGTTCCCGTAAAAAAAACGGCGAAGAAGGCAGTAGCAAAGAAAGCCGCCCCTGCCAAAAAAGCGAGTATTAAGAGCATTCCGGTAAAGAAGACGTCAGGAAAAGGTTTTCCATCGAAAACAACATTAACGGTTGATGAAAAATCCCAAACCGTTTCAGTCTCAACGGTGACCGCAACTGTTGTAGCACCTGTTGTAGAAGAACGACGCCTTGTAATGCCGCCGCCGCCGCGCCCTGTTAAGAGTGGTAAAAAGATTGCGCCCCTTAAGCCAATAAAAGTTGCTCCAGTTCCTGTTGTCGCAACTGACGCGGAAACACCATGGTCTGCAGCAGAGCTTAAATCTGTCAGAGCAGAGATTTCCAAAGAACTGGATAGATTGCGCAAAGAGCTCGCTGTTGTTGAGTTAGAGATGGATGAGCTCATTCAGGAATCTGGTGAGGGCGCTGGCGACGATCAGGCCGATGCTGGAACTAAAACTTTCGAACGCGAACACGAGATGTCGTTAGTGATCAATGCTCGTGACATGGTCCTTCAGACCGAGCGTGCTTTAGAGAGAATAGATTCTAAGAACTACGGAAACTGCGAAGAGTGCGGTTCTCCTATTGGGAAAGCACGCCTTCAAGTGTTTCCGCGTGCAACGTTGTGCATGCTGTGTAAGCAGAAGGAAGAGCGGCGCTAACTGTGCAATATTGGCGCACACTTTATGGTGTTGCCTGGTTTGTTTGGGTTCTAGATCTAGCAACCAAGTTATGGGCGGTAAGTACGCTTTCGGATCGCTCCAACATAAAAGTAATTGGTGATTTCTTTCAACTCACACTTGTGCGAAATCCCGGTGCAGCATTTTCTGTTGCAGAAGGAGCAACAGTCTTTTTAACGCTCTTTGGATTTTTAGTCATGGCAGTAATTTTTTATTATTCAACAAGGATTACTTCAAAAGGTTGGTCGGTTGTACTGGGTCTTGCAATGGGTGGGATTCTAGGTAATTTAGTTGATCGCATATTTCGTGAGCCTGGAGTCTTCAGAGGTCATGTTATTGATTGGCTTCAGATCCCTAATTGGCCAGTATTTAATGTCGCAGATTCTGCAATAGTCGCCGCGGCTGCAATTTCAATGGTTCTTTCGCTGCGCAATATTCCGCCTATAACAAGGGTAAAGTCAGATTCATGACCCAAAGAGAGCTACGAACACTTTCAGTTCCTGAAGGAGTTGCAGGAGAGCGCATCGATAGCGCTTTAACTCGAGTGCTTGGACTTTCTCGAACCTCGGTGGTCAAACTGCTTGAAGACGGTGACATCACAACAAATGGCAAGGTTATGCCAAAGTCAGATCGAGTCATAGCCGGACAAATCATCGAAGTTTTAATGCCCGCGCCAATTAATAGCGATCCAATACCTCTGACTCCATTAGAAGGACTAAGCATAATTTACGACGATAATGACATTGTTGTTATTGATAAACCTGTGGGATGTGCTGCTCATCCAAGTCCTGGATGGACTGGTCCCACTGTTGTCGGTGCCTTAATGGCAGCTGGGTACTCGGTTTCAACTTCTGGCCCAGCAGAAAGACAGGGAATAGTTCATCGTTTAGATGTTGGTACCAGTGGCTTAATGATCGTTGCTAAGAGTGATCAAGCTTTTCATGCGCTGAAAGATGCATTTAGAAATAGAACTGTTTCCAAGATTTATCACGCACTCGTGCAGGGGCACATGGATCCATCGACAGGAACAATTGATGCACCTATTGATCGACACCCAAAAGAAGATCATCGCTTTGCAGTTGTGGCAACAGGAAAAGAATCCATTACTCACTATGAAGTGATGGAGTTCTATCGGGCAGTATCAATGGTAAAAATCGAATTAGAAACTGGCAGAACTCATCAGATCAGAGTGCACTTTTCTGCCTTGCATCATCCGCTGGTAGGGGATACGACATATGGGGCCGACCCGGTTTTAGGCAAAAGCCTAGGGATGTCTAGACCATGGCTACATGCAGCAGAGCTATCTTTTTCCCATCCAGTTACGCAGGCCAAACTCAACTTTAAAGCCCCGTATCCCTCCGATCTCACAGGCTCACTGGCGTTGCTTTCTGACGCAGTTCTGCCATAGCCACTAATCTCGCCAATCATGTCCAACAACAATAAAGACAACTTCGTACATCTGCACGTACACACCGAGTACTCAATGCTCGATGGTGCTGCACGAATAAGCGAGTTGCTGGCAGAAGTTAAATCTCAGTCAATGCCAGCGATCGCAATGACAGATCACGGCAATGTTTTTGGTGCATTTGAATTCTATAAAGCCGCTAAGAAAGCTGATGTAAAGCCGATTATTGGAATTGAAGCCTACGTTGCACCTGAGTCGCGCTTTGATAAGAAACGCGTCCAGTGGGCTAGTGGTGGAGAAGATGATGTATCTGGAGGTGGGGCTTACACCCACATGACTATTTTGGCGGAAAATAATGAAGGCCTTGCAAATTTATTCCGTCTTTCCTCACTTGCATCTCTAGAAGGTTATTACTACAAGCCACGAATGGATCGCGAACTTTTAGCAAAACATTCACAAGGCTTGATTGCTACAACTGGATGTCCTGGCGGAGAGATTCAAACCAGAATTCGAATGGGTGCATATAAAGAAGCGATCAAGGCAGCGAGTGATTATCGAGATATTTTTGGAAAAGAAAATTACTTTTTGGAAGTTATGGATCATGGAATTGAAATCGAGGCCCGAGTTAAGGATGATCTACTTCGTCTAGGAAAAGAGCTAGGTATTCCATTCC
>JBIIGW010000032.1:0-9537 GCA_044236295.1 Candidatus Planktophila sp. | reverse complement strand
GAGTGTCTTTCCCATAGGTTCCGGCTTCCCTGCGAAAACATGTTGAGTAACCGGCATAACGCATTGGTAATTTCTCTACTGGAAGAATTTCATCCATGTGCATTGCAGCTAAAGGAACTTCTGAAGTGCCAACTAAGTACACATCATCTTTTTCTAGATGATAAACGTTCTCTGCTGCTTGGCCTAAAAACCCTGTTCCCTCCATCGCCGCTGAGTTAACAAGAACTGGTGGAATAACAGGAGTGAACCCGGCTTTATTTGCCGAGGTGATTGCATAGTTAACTAGTGCAAATTCAAGCATCGCACCCGCACCTGTTAAATAGTATGAACGAGATCCCGCTACTTTGGCACCGCGCTCGGTATCAATTGCACCAAGTAACTTACCTAGCTCTACGTGATCTTTTGGTTGAAAATCAAATTCTCTTGGTTTGCCGACATTTTCTATAACAACAAAATCTTCTTCTTTACCAATGGGAGCTTGTGGGTCTAAAACATTTGAGATCTGCATAATGAAAGCTTTAGCTTCTAACTCTGCTTGCGCGCGCTTTGCATCGGCCTCTTTTACTTTGGCAGCAAGAACCTTTGCACTCTCTAGCAGGGCTGCTTTTTCTTCGCCTTTTGCAGAAGCAACTGATTTTGATAAAAGATTTTGTTCTGCTCTAAGAGTTTCAAATTGATCTAAAGTTGATTTGCGCACTTCATCTGCTGCTAAAACTTTTTCAACGATCAAAACATCCTCGCCGCGGGCCTTTTGAGATGCACGAACTACATCTGGGTTTTCGCGTAAAAACTTGATGTCGATCATTTACTTAACCTTTTCTCGTGGATACGAACCTAGGAATCGGATCTCTTCACAGATTGCGCGAAGGCTTTCTATTGCCTCCTTTACAGGGGCATCAGCGATATGACCTTCGGCATCAATAATGAAATGGTAATGGCCAAGCTCTAAACCAGTTGGACGTGACTGGATAAAAGTCAGGTTGATATCCCGTTTTGCAAACTCGGTCAAAATATCAAGCAAGGCTCCTGCGTGATCCATGCCGATGAAGGCGGCAATTGAGGTTCTATCCCAACCAGTATTTTTCGGAATAGTTCCCGGTTTTGAAACCACAATGAATCGAGTGATTGCTCCTGGATTATCGGCAATATTGTCTGCAATTACGCGCAGTCCATAATGTGCTGCAGCAACAGGTGCTGCAATCGCTGCATCAAATTCGCCACGTGAGATTGCCTCTGCCGCTGCAGCTGTTGATGATGTTGAAATCAATTCTGCATCTGGATAATTATTTGCAACCCACATACGGCACTGTGCTTCGGCGTGAGGATGTGTAGCTATACGGCGAATATCTTTTGTGTCTTGTTTAACCATCAGCGCAAAAGAAACTGGCAACGTTACTTCTCCTACGATTACTAAAGGCTCACCTGTTGCTAACTCATCAAGAGTCCGAGCAACTACACCTTCAATTGAGTTCTCAATTGGCACAAGTGCAAAGTGTGCTTTGCCAAGTCGGACAGCATCTAAGGCAGATGTGACATTGGCGTATGGAATAAGAGAATCGTTAGAGGAAGTGATCTTTTTTAAAGCCGCCTCAGTAAAAGTCCCTTTAGGACCGAGATAGGCATATGTACTCACTTGCTAATGATACCCGAGTACTGACCTCGCATTTGCCGGATTATTTGTGATCAAGACATCGACGCCATTGTCAGCGCAAAAGCGCACATCCTTGGCATCATCAACGCTCCATACAAACAACTGCCTTGGATCCATCTTTAATGTTGCGTTTTTCGTAAAACTCCTAAAGGTAGAGATACTTGGCCCTATTGCTGTAGCTGATGTAAATCTGCGCATTAATTGAGAGTGGTTATCTGAAAGCAAGGCCACAGTTTTTTGTTCTGGATTGATTTTTCTTAATTTTTCAATTGCTAACCAAGAAAATGACATAACGTAAATCTGTGCAACTGATTTTTCTTGAACGAGTAATTGCATCACAGCTTTTTCAACGGCATTTGCAGTTGGAACAGGGTGTTTAGTTTCTATTGCTAACTCTTTTTTATGATCTCTAGCCAGAGTCAGTAGTTCTTCTAATGTAATTGCCCCTGGATGATGTCTTTTAATCTCTTTAAAAGTCGAATCAGCGATTCTGGCTTTATTTCCTGCGATGCGTTGCAAGTCTGGGTCATGCCACAAAATCATTTGGTTGTCTTTAGTTAATCGCACATCACATTCAAAGCCATCTGCGCCATCTTCTATAGCTGCCTTATAAGCCAGCAAACTCATCTCAGGAAATTTAAGGGAAGATCCTCGATGCGCGTAAATCTTCACCTTTGAAGGTTACACCGTTAGGCTTACGTTCTATGAGCGCCAAATATTTTCAATCCTCAGCGCGCTCGGCCCTTGGTTTAATTCGCCAAGGAAATGAAGACTCGGCATTTATATCTCCACAATTAATCGCAGTTGCCGACGGTATGGGTGGCCATGCTGCAGGAGAAGTTGCCTCCAAAATCGCAGTCACGGTATTGCATTCATTGGTACCGACTCTTAGTGCAGAAGAGATCGATCAAGACTCTGTTGAAGATTTATTGATGCATTCATTACACAGTATTGATCATGAGTTGGCTGCAATCACTGAAGAAGATATAGACAAGCGAGGAATGGGCACAACATTAACGGCGTTGCTCATTAGTAACGAGCAAGTTGCCTTATTACATGTTGGGGATTCACGTTGCTATCGATTGCGTTCTAACACAATTGAACAACTAAGTGTCGACCACAGTGTTGTGCAGGAGTTACTAGATCAAGGTGCGATTACAGCTAAAGAAGCAATCGATCACCCACAAAGATCTATGCTCACTCAGGCTTTGCGTGGTGACGGAACAACCACACCTGTGCTTCAAATTTATGATGTTAAAAAGAGTGATCGATTTCTTCTCTGCTCAGATGGTTTATCAGGAGTATTAACAGAGAAAGAAATCAAAATTGGGTTAAGTAAATCTGATAAAAATGAGGCTGTTAAGTTTTTAGTAGATGCAACGTTACAAAATGGTGCACCGGATAACGTCACTGTAGTTATCGCCGATATTGTTGAGACAACAAATGGAAAAACAGAGTTCTTTGGGGCTGCCAGTGATAAATAAACTAATTGGCGACAGATACAAGATTGGCGAGATGATCGGCACGGGCGGCATGGCCGATGTCTATATCGCTGATGATGTCCGTCTTTCTCGAAAAGTTGCTGTAAAAGTCTTGCGAAGTGATTTAGCTCGCGACCCGGCATTTGTCGGACGGTTTAGAAAAGAAGCATTTGCTGCTGCAAAGTTAAACCATCCAGGAATAGTTGCTGTTTATGACTCTGGAGAAGAACCTGCCCCGTACATAGTCATGGAGTTAATTACGGGCCACACTTTGCGCGAACTAATTCACAAAGGCGAGCGTGTTCCATTAAAACGCGCCATTGAAATTGGTGAAGGAATATTGGCAGCCCTTGAATACTCCCATCAAAGTGGAATTGTTCACCGAGATATAAAGCCAGCAAACATCATGATTACAGATCATGGTGATGTAAAGGTTATGGATTTTGGAATCGCTAGAGCACTTGCCGACCTGGGTGCCACTTTGACTAGTACATGGAATGTTGTTGGTACCGCGCAGTATCTATCTCCAGAACAAGCATTAGGTGAGGTCGCAGATTTACGAAGTGATATTTATTCAACAGGTTGTTTATTGTATGAAGTTTTAACGGGGCAACCACCGTTTACTGGTGAAACACCAGTAGCTATTGCATATCAGCATGTTTCAGGAGTTTTAATTGCACCTAGCAAAATCGTCCCTGATTTACCTGCAGGTATCGATACATTGTTGTCAGTTGCTTTGGCAAAAAATCCAGATGATCGTTATCAGTCGGCTGGATTAATGCTTGATGATCTTTATAAAATAAAAACAGGATCAGTTGTAACAACTAAAATCGCTAAACCCTCTATCTCTCGGCGTAAAGTAATACTTAGAGCAGTAAGTGCTGTGGCGGGTATTGCAGTTCTTTCTGCTGGATTTTTATTATCCAGGCCTTCAACAGATCCATCAGGTCTGCCTCAACTTCCAAACGTTGTGGGTCTTTCGCAGGTTGAAGCAGAGGCCTTACTAAAAGACTATGTACTAACTATTACACGCGCACCAGATGCTCGAATTCCAAAAGATCGAGTTGCTAGCCAGTTCCCATTGGCAACAACTCGTGTTCAAAAAGGCTCGGGAGTTGTTTTAGCCATTTCAAATGGTCCTGGTGATTCGATTGTTCCTATTGATCTAGTTGGTATGTCACTCATTGATGCGCGGACGGCGTTAACTTCGGTTGGCCTATTAGTTAGCGCTACTGAAGCGGTTCCATCAGATGAGGCCCAAGGAACAGTATTAAAAGTAACTCCAGAGCCTGGATCAACAATAACTGCAGGTACTGGTGTTGTTTTACAGATTGCAAGTGGTCAAGTCACTGTTCCATCTTTAATTGGGATTGACGCGTTGCAAGCAAAAACACTCCTGGTTCAGGCAGGTTTCTTAGTAAAAGAAGTTGAAGGCTACGATGCTAATCAACCTTTAGGTATTGTTATTCGCCAAGCACCTGATGCCCAGGTTACACAAACAATTGGAAAGTCAGTCACAATAACAATTAATACCGCACCAAAATAACTAAACAGCAGAATTAATCCTGCTAGTTATTTACTTACTTGAACCAATGACCGGTGAAAGTCCTACTGCTTTTGCCTGTGCATTTTTATCTCCGCAGATCTCTAACCAGTTGGCCAGCATTAAATGTCCATGTTCTGTTAAAACTGATTCTGGATGAAACTGAACGCCTTGTATTGGAAGTGTTTTATGTTGCATCGACATAATCACACCGGATTCTGTTGCGCCGGTAACTTCTAAAACTTCTGGGACAGAACCTTTTTCAACACATAAAGAGTGGTAGCGAGTGGCTATAAAAGGTGAAGGTAAATCATCTAAAACGCCTTGCTGCTTATGAAAAACAAGTGAGGTCTTTCCATGTAATAACTCTGGTGCTCTAGAAACAGTTGCACCGAAAGCAACTCCTATAGCTTGATGGCCAAGACAGACTCCAAACAATGGGATGGATTTGCCTGCGCAATACTTAATCATCTCTACGGAAATTCCTGCACGTTCTGGTGTTCCTGGACCTGGGGAGATTAAAACTCCGTCGTATGCAGATGCTTCCTCTACAGAAATGGCATCGTTTCGAACAACTGTGCATTCGGCTCCCAGTTGTTGTAAATACTGAACCAGGTTAAACACAAATGAGTCATAGTTATCAATAACCAGGATCTTTGTAGCGGCTGGGATGCTTTCCTTAACGGTGGCCATAGGAGCATTCTCGCCCATGGTGTATCTTTCGTGTATGCCAAAATCGAAACTTCGTAAAAAAGTTGAAGAGCGCCGCGCCCACAACCAGGATGTAGCTGTTCATACTCCAACTGGTCCTCTTGAGAGTCCTAAGTGGTTGGCTCCAACAATGGTTGGGTTTTTTCTAGTTGGGCTCGCTTGGATCGTAACTTTTTACATTACAGAAACCCGCTACCCAGTCCCTGGAGTTGGCGCATGGAACATGATCTTTGGTTTTGCCTTTATTGGAGTTGGATTTTCGCTAGCAACCCGCTGGCGCTAATTACACGCTTGTAATTCGTTCCACATTGTGGGTAAACCCTGTGGATAAGTTATCTCTTATTTAAAACTATCTGCGCTGCAATGTAACCGCCGATGAGGCCGCCTAAATGGGCCCGCCAATCAACGCCACCTAATGCAAATCCAAAAACAAAATTGAGACCAATAATCACAACTATTGATCTGATGTCTGCGCCAATTCGCTTTCCAACAACCACCATTGCTCCAAAGAGCCCAAAGACCGCGCCAGATGCTCCCACTGTTGCACTGTAGATGGATGCAAAATAGGCCGAGGTCAATGAACCGGCAAGAAGTGATGCAAAGAAAATAACTAGAAATTTGTTTTTCCCGAAAGCCTCTTCAATGGGATTTCCAAGAACAAGCAACGCATACATGTTAAAGCCTAAGTGCAGTAGTCCGCCGTGGGTAAGGGCTACCGTAACTAACCTGTACCACTGATTTGTGGCGATTAGATAATCAATGTTTGGCAGAAATAGTTGCTGTTGAATAGATGGAACTAAAAGTTGAACAAGATAGGCACCGCAAATTACTGCTATTAATGAGTAAGTGGCAGAGCGTTTAAGCGATGGAAACACTATTAATTGTGATGTCTTGAGCTGGCTTATCTTGGGCGCCAGTCTTTGCTGTTGCTATTGCATCAACTACTGCTTGGCTGGCAGAGTCTTTAACCTCACCAAAAATACTGTGTTTGCGGTTTAACCATGTAGTTGGTGCCACAGTAATAAAGAACTGTGACCCATTGGTTGCTGGACCGCTGTTAGCCATTGCAAGAATATATGGACGATCAAAAACTAATTCGCCGTGAAACTCGTCGTCGAATCGGTAGCCAGGTCCACCTGTTCCGCGGCCTAGTGGATCTCCACCTTGAATCATGAAGCCATCGATGACGCGGTGAAAAATTGTTCCGTCGTATAACTTCGCGGTTGTCTTCTTGCCATCGCGTGGATCAGTCCACTCTTTTGCACCTGTTGCTAACTCAACGAAATTTGCAACTGTTTTAGGTGCGTGGTTGGGAAACAATTCAATGACAATGTCACCGAGTGAAGTGTGAAGGGTTGCTGTTTTTACATTTTTTAAATCTGTCATGTGGAGACCAGGGGAATCGAACCCCTAACCTCTGCCTTGCAAAGGCAGCGCTCTACCAATTGAGCTAGGTCCCCGTATTAGAACGGGTGGGCCCAGGTGGACTTGAACCACCGACCTCTTCCTTATCAGGGAAGCGCTCTAACCAGGCTGAGCTATGGGCCCGCAATAAAGATCTCTCTTGATTGCAGAAGCGCAAGGTTACCTTGAACTTCACAAAGACCCAAAATAGGAAACTACTCCTACGTTGAGGTTTGGGCTTAACTCAGAATGCGAACCATACTAACTTTTCGGAGAAATCTCATCTTCCCCGTTTTTAGTCACTGAAAGCAGGCTTACTCCGTCATCCAGATTTACCAGGCGCACACCCATGGAGTCACGGCCTGTTTGGCGCACCTCTGCCGCTGGGGTTCTCATGACTGTTCCTGCTGAAGTAATTGCAAGAATTTCGTCTTCATCACGTAAGACAAGTGCGCTAACCAAAGAACCGCGAGAGTTTTCATCGATCTTTGCAGCTTTAATACCAATTCCTCCACGACCTTGTAAACGGTATTCATCGATTGGTGTTTTCTTTCCATAACCACCATCTGTTGCAGTAAATACAAATGAATTTGTGGACTGCTCAGAATTAACGCGCGCCATTGTTAACAAATTATCACCGGCGCGGAATTTCATTCCAATTACTCCACTTGTTGATCGACCCATTGATCGAAGCGACTCATCATCTGCTGTAAAACGCAGTGACATTGCCTTCGTTGATACCAACAACAGTTCATCACCTGAGTTAATAAGTGAAGCACTAACAACTTCGTCGCCAGGTTTTAATGAGATTGCAATAAGTCCACCTGTACGTGGTGAGTCGTATTCAATTAATGGTGTTTTCTTAATAAGTCCGTTTCGCGTAGCCAGAACCAAGTAAGGTGAAATTGTGTAGTCCTTGATTGACAAGACTTGAGCAATTTTTTCATCTGGTTTAAAAGCCATTAAGTTTGCAACATGCTGGCCTCGTGCATCACGACCTGCATCTGGTAATTCGTGAACCTTTGCACGATAGACGCGTCCTTGATTAGTAAAAAACAGTAACCAGTCGTGAGTTGATGCGACAAAGAAATGATCTACAACATCATCTTCTTTAAGGGCAGCGCCTTTAACTCCACGACCACCACGGCGTTGTGATCTATAAAGATCTGCCATTGTGCGTTTTGAATAGCCCCCGCGTGTAATTGTTACAACTACATCTTGGTCAGGAATTAAATCCTCTGCACTGAAATCGCCCTCGCTTGCAACAATTTGTGTGCGCCGATCGTCCCCAAATTTTGTGACTAAATCCGTTAGCTCTGTCTTAACAATCTCTCTTTGTTTTTCAGGGCTTACAAGAATCTTGTTGAGTTCAACAATGTCTGCCATTAAGCCGTCATATTCATCATTAATTTTTTGACGCTCTAACGCTGCAATTCTTCGCAGTTGCATATCCAAGATTGCATTAGCTTGAATCTCATCAACATCAAGAAGTTTCATCAAACCTGTACGGGCCTCTTCTGGTGTTGTAGATGCGCGAATTAAGGCGATAACGGAATCTAGTGCATCAAGGGCCTTTAAATACCCTTGCAAAATATGGGCGCGTTTTTCTTTTTCTGCCAAACGATATTTTGTTCGGCGGATGATTACTTCAATCTGATGCTCGATGTAATAGCGAATGAATTCATCTAGGCGCAATGTGCGCGGAACGCCATCTACCAATGCCAACATATTGGCACCAAATGTGTCCTGTAATTGAGTCTGTTTATAGAGGTTATTAAGAATTACTTTTGGGATTGCAGCATTTTGCAAAACAATTACTAGGCGTTGTCCTAAACGCTCATTGCCTTCATCTCGAACATCGGCAATTCCTTTAATTTTTCCATCTTTAACTAGCTCTGCGATTTTCAGGGCAAGGTTATCTGGGTTAACTTGATAAGGCAGTTGACTAATTACTAAACATGTTCGCTTATTGATCTCTTCAACTTCAACCACTGCGCGCATTGTGATCGATCCTCGGCCTGTTCGATAAGCCTCTTCAATTCCAGTGCGACCAACAATTAAACCCTTTGTTGGAAAGTCTGGACCTTTAACAATTTTAATTAACTCGTTAAGTAGCTCATCTTGTTTCATCTCTGGGTGTTCTAATGAATAGATAACAGCCTCGCCAATTTCGCGAAGGTTGTGGGGAGGAATATTTGTTGCCATTCCAACAGCGATACCAGCAGAACCGTTGACTAATAAATTTGGAAGTCGGCTAGGTAAAACAGTTGGCTCTTGTGAGCGCCCGTCGTAGTTAGGAACAAAATCAACTGTGTCTTCATCAATATCTCGCATCATCTCCATTGCAAGAGGAGAAAGACGTGCTTCTGTATAACGCATTGCTGCAGCGGGATCATTTCCTGGGGAACCGAAGTTTCCGTTTCCATCAATGAGCATGTAACGAAGTGACCAGTGTTGAGCTAAGCGAACAACCACGTCATAGATTGATGTGTCACCGTGTGGGTGGTAATTACCCATGACATCACCGACGATGCGAGAAGATTTATAAAACCCTTTATCGGGACGATAACCCGCGTCATACATTGCATACAAAACGCGTCGATGTACTGGTTTTAAACCGTCTCGAACATCTGGAAGTGCGCGGCCCACAATGACAGACATTGCATAATCAAGATAAGAGCGAGCCATTTCGACTTGAAGATCAACTGTTTCAATCTTGTCGAAATTCTCTAGGTTGTTTGGGTTTA
>JBIIGW010000031.1:0-9596 GCA_044236295.1 Candidatus Planktophila sp. | reverse complement strand
CCGAACTCTTCTAGAGTTTTGCTCTCTAGAGTTTCAATTCGCAACCGCTGTTCGGCACGGGCGATTTCATCTTTATGGACACTTGATGTCAATGATTCAAGTTGGATTGTTAACTCTCGACCACGCGAGCGTACGGATAAAGTCTCACCTTCGCGGCTTACACGTGATTCATCAAGACGTGAACGTTCGATCGCCGCTTTTGAGATTGAACGTTCTAAATGGATAAGGACTTCATAGGCAGATTCAGCGACGGCTTGAGAAATTACTGCAGCACGTGCTCGAGTGCTACGACGTAGAACCGCGCGCTCTGATGCATCACGTTCGGCTTGAGCAGATCTTTCTAGGCCTAATGCGCGAGCTGCAACCGAATCAACTCTCTCTTCAATCGTTCTAACGGCAAGTCTTGCTTCGACTTCAGCAGTTCTGGCGGTAGAAACTTGGCTTCGCAGTTGCTCTGTCCGTGAATGATCGGGTTCTGCTACTTCACCGCGCTGTTGTAGTTGGTTTTGAGCAATGACAATTTCACCCTCATCACGAGACTTGGTTGCATTTGCTTCATTGATGGATCTGTCTAAACGTTCAACTTCTGCCATTGAGGATTTCATGTTTTGCCCAGATACTGCCAATTGTTCAGTCAATGCAGCGATTCGAGCATCCGACTCATTGAGTTTTGATAGGGCTGAGTCAAATCCACTTTGTCTGGATGCAACTTCGGTATTTGCTGATGCAATTTCAAACTTCAAACGATCACAATCATGAATAATTTCTTGCAATTTACTTTCTAAACTGCTGATCAGGGCTGTGATTTCGATAAGTGAGGATGAAGATTTTGATCCGCCAGTTGCGCGCCCTTTAGAAACAACGTCACCATCACGTGTAACAACAATTACATCTGGGTGAGAACGCAAGATGGCTTCTGCGGCATTTGCATCATCTGCAACAACTATTCCTGACAAAAGCGATGCGAGTAAATCTCCAATTGAGTTGGAACGAACATAGGTTGATAGCGAGTTCAAGCCCGGAGGAATCGAACCCTTCTGAGATATACCCGGTTCATAAACCAAGACATCTGCCTGGCCCAGATTTTCTCGACGTAGAGTAGTCAACGCTGTTACAGCTGAAGAGAGATCATTTACGACAACAGCATCGGCAAAATTTCCCAGCGCTGCCGCAGCAGCTGCCTCCCATCCTTTATCTATTTCAATAAGTCCAGCAACGCTGCCCATAATCGAAACACCTCTTGAATCTTTCAATAACGCAGAGGCGCCATCTCGATTCTCAGATGTCAGCTTTATTGCTTCCAATTTGGATTCAACAGCGTTTCGTTCACGATCTGCTGCACGTTCTAATTCCAATAACTGTGTGAGTTTTTGTTTGGATGATTCCAGCGAAGACTTTGCACTCTCAAAGAGTGAATCAAGGCCTAATTCACCAGAGTCGGCACTTGCAATTTCTAGTTCATACGTCGAATATTCACGTTGTGCTTGCTCAACTCGCGCCTGTGCTTCATTGCGAGACTTAGTTAATCGAGCAATCTCTTCAGCGATTGCTTCTAATCGTGCATTTAAAGATTTAATGTGACCTTCTTGGCGGGCTGTGCCTTCGCGCGCATCTGCAATCGCGCGCATAGCCGCTGCAATAGTGTCTTCATCACTTTTCAAAAGCGCTTCAGCAGAAACTAAAGCCGAAGTTGCCTGCGCAAGAGCGTTCTTTGCTACCTCAACATTTGCACGCAATTCTCTTTCTTCTTCACGCAACGCTTGCGCCTCTAGGTCTAATGTCTGAGGATCACGACCAGAAGTCCGCGCTTCTTCTGCTTCTTCATTTAGAAAACGAGATCTTTCTTGAGCCAGGCTTTGTGTTCCGCGAAATTTTTCGCGTAATGAATTTAAGTTGTAATAAAGCTCTTGAGCTGCGACAAGTTGTGGGCCTTCTATTGCAGCTTGTGAATCCAAAGCCTCTTCTCGACGGCGAATAGTCTCTAGTTCTGATTCAACAACTGCTCGTTGTTCTCTAAGTGCGCTCTCATCGGCAACTTCTAGCTCTAAAGTCTTTGACATAGAAATATAGTCATCTGCAAAAAGACGCAGTTTGGCATCACGCAGATCTGCTTGAATTGTTGCAGCCTTTTTGGCTACCTCAGCCTGCTTGCCTAGTGGGCGAAGTTGTCTACGGAGCTCAACGGTAAGATCTTGAACACGCGCAAGATTTGCCTGCATTGAGTCAAGTTTGCGCAAAGCCTTTTCTTTGCGTTTTCTATGCTTTAAAACACCAGCAGCTTCCTCGATAAATCCACGTCGCTCCTCTGGAGTTGCCATTAAAATTGCATCTAATTGACCCTGTCCAACAATGACGTGCATTTCGCGACCAATTCCAGAATCGCTAAGAAGCTCTTGAATATCGAGAAGACGCGAAGCCTCTCCATTTATTTGGTACTCACTTTGTCCATTTCTAAATAAAATTCTTGAAATAGTAACTTCTGCATACTCAATTGGCAGAGCGCCATCAGTGTTATCAATTGTGAGTGAAACTTCAGCGCGTCCAAGAGGTGCGCGACCGCTTGTGCCTGCAAAGATGACATCTTCCATTTTGGCACCGCGCAAAGATTTAGCACCTTGTTCACCCATGACCCAGGTGAGTGCATCGACTACGTTTGATTTTCCAGAGCCGTTAGGACCGACAACGCATGTAATTCCTGGCTCGAGTCGAAGAGTGGTCGCTGAAGCAAAGGACTTAAAGCCCTTGAGCGTCATACTTTTCAAATACACGCGGTAAACCTATCGCTTCGAGCGCAGGATTTTCGTAGATTTAAGGCTGTGGAAAGGCGGTTTTTAAAGCTTCATATGCACCACGTGCGGCCACTTGCTCGGCCTCGCGCTTACTCTTTCCACTACCTTGACTCAGGACTTGACCTGCGAGCATCGCTGTAGCAGTGAAATTTTTATCGTGATCAGGACCCTCTTCACTAACAACATACTCAGGTGCGCCTTTTCCAAGTGCGGCGGCCAACTCTTGTAATGCTGTTTTACCATCAAGGCCAGCACCTCGGGCAACTGCAGAGTCCATAGTAGGTGTGATTAATTTTTCTACTATTTCTGAACATTTAGCAAAACCGAACTGCAAATATATGGCGCCAATTAAAGCTTCTAATGCATCGGCTAAAAGTGAATGTTTGTCTCTTCCACCAGTTACTTCTTCACCTTTACCAAGACGAATATGGCTTCCAAGTTGTAAACCTCTTGCGATATCGGCAAGAGCACGCATATTTACAACACCTGATCGAAGAGGTGAGAGCCGACTTTCATCAAAATCTGGGTATCGCTTATAGAGTGATTCGGTAACAATCAAACCCAGTACAGAATCCCCGAGGAATTCCAGTCGCTCGTTTGTTTCTTTACTTCCTGATTCATATGCAAATGAACGATGAGTAAAGGCCAATTCAAGCAAAGCTGGATTGAGATCTACTCCCAGCTGCTCAGCGAGCGAAGAACTCAGATCAGACCTCTAATACCTGACGGCGGTTATATGTACCGCATGTTGGGCAAGCAGTGTGCTGAAGTTTAGGTTGCTGGCATTGACCACATGTAGCAAGTGCAGCTGCAGTTGTTTTCCACTGACTACGACGAGAGCGCGTCTTTGAACGCGACATTTTTCGCTTTGGTACTGGCACTTTTCTAACCTCTTCTTTCAGTTTCCCCGAGTATTCGAGTCATTTAAAAATATAGGCTCTCCGGGCTAAATCGCCGTTCTAACCTAAGGGCGTAAGTATCCCTTAAAACCGTTAAATCTTGAAATCGGGATCTTCAGAGCCCAACGCTTTCAAGCCTGCCCAGCGTGCGTCTATGGATGCATGGGCATGATCTTGTGCAAGGACTGCCCATTTTTCCCCACATTCAGGACAAAGCCCTAAGCAATCTTGATTACACAAAGGATTGATGGGAAGTGAGAGTACTACTGCATCACGAATCGGAGTTTCCAGATCCATAATCTGACCCTGCATCATTAACTCATCTTCAATATCTAAATCATCAATTTCAGTTTCGTGTTTCTTTTTCTTTCCACGTTCATTTGTTGGTTCGTAGTTGTATAACTCCTGTATTTTTCGCTCTATAACTATCTCTACTGGATCTAGGCAACGTATACATTCACCTTTTGCAACTGCATAAACATCAGCGCTTAAAAGAATTCCTTCAGTGACTGACTCTAAACGTGCATCAACTTCAATAGTCTGACCTGCAGGAACAGAAATGAGATTGACACCAAAGTTCTCATTAACCTGAATATCTAAGGAGTATTCCTTCATCTCCCCCGCGCGTCTAGGAAGTTCGAACGTGTTTAATTGAAAGGATTTGTGCGAAGTACTCATGGGTTTAGATATCTGTGGCTAGGCCAACTAATCCTTTTCGGCAAGTTGAGACAAAATATCTTTGTCATTTGCGCCGGCTAATCGATCACGACCGCGACCAATGGCATCTAATGTCTTGTTTAAGATAACTTCAAGAGTTGCTAATCGGCCATCTATGTACTCTTCAATCTCTTGCTTTTCAATTTCAGCGCTTTCTCTGGCCTCTTGCAATATCTGACGAGCTTCATCACGTGCAATTTGAACAACTGAAGTTTTCTCAACCATCTGTGATACTTCTTCACGAGCGATTGCAATCATCTGTTCGGCACTCAAGCGAGCTTCTTCAATAATCGCATTTCGAGTTTCGATAATTGAATGAGCAGATGCAAAGTCTGAAGGTAGTCCGTCTCGAGCGGCATCTAAAATTGAAAGGATTTCCGCGCGATGAACGACGCAACTAGCAGAGAGAGGTACGCCTCGTGCCTCTTCTATCATCGTGATTGCAGACGTTAACTTCTCAATCGATTCCATGATCTACTCCCCTGCTATTCGAAGCTTGAGCGCTTCATTGATTGACGGTGGCACCATAGATGAGACATCACCAGAATAGTGCGCAAGTTCTTTGACCAAAGATGATGACAAGAAAGAATGAGTTGGAGATGTAGCCATAAACATTGTTTCAACACCCGAGCCCTGTAAATTCACTTGAGCCATCTGAAGTTCATAGTCAAAATCAGTAACGGCTCGCAAACCCTTCACTATTGCTTGGATTGAATTGCTCTTGCAGTAGTCAACCAACAATCCACTCCAAGAATCTACTGAAACATTTGGGAATCTACTAGTGACTTCTGAAATCATTTTAATTCGCTCTTGGACTGTAAACAAAGATGCTTTAGTACGGTTTTCTAGAACAGCAACCACAACGTGATCAAACTGTTGGGCGGCGCGTTCGATGATATCTAAGTGCCCATAAGTGATTGGATCAAAGGATCCAGGGCATACAGCGCGCTTCATAGACCAAACGCTAGCAATAGACGGGCGAGTAATCCATTCTTAAGGCTGGAAATTGGCGTAATAGATGGTGGCTTGCCCATAATTTCGCTCACGCGCTGGGATAAAGGCATCAGGCCAAATGAATTGATCCATCCTTGTGTTGCGCTCTACTGCAATAAATGCATCACTGTTTAAAAACTCATGATCATGTAATTTACTGAGAGTATCTTCAACTTCTTGGTTAGAAAAATCATATGGAGGATCTATATAAATCAGGTGGTATTTCTCTTTAGGTTGCTCATTGAGAAAGCTTTCAACACTCATTCCAAATATTTGGAGTTTTCCATGTGGGTTAGATTTTTTCACTAACTCATAATTGGCCTCTATAGTCTTTATCGCCTGATCATCTTTTTCAACAACATGAACAAGTGAGGCGCCTCGAGAAAGTGATTCCAGACCTATTGCACCTGATCCTGCAAAAAGATCTAGAACACGTAACCCCTCGAAAGTTCCAAACTCCGATGCAAGGGATGAGAAAAGGCCCTCGCGAGCACGATCAGAAGTGGGCCTGGTTGCATCTGCCACAGTTCCTAAATTTCTGCCTTTGGCTACGCCAGCAATGATCCGCAACAGCTCACCCCTTATCTAGATAATCAACTGCTTGATCGCGTTGCAATCTGGCCAACTCTAACTTTAGCGAAGGATAACTGGTTAACTCTTTATCTGTTGAGATTAGATCCTGGGCATCTTGCCTTGCTTGTTCAATCAACTCTTCATCTCGAAGCACACGGAGTAATCTCAAATGCGATCTCGTTCCTGACTGAGATGCTCCTAGAACATCACCTTCACGTCGTTGTTCTAGATCTATTCGTGAGAGCTCGAACCCGTCTAGTGTTTTAGCAACAGCATCTAATCGTTGGCGGGCAGGAGAGGAATCTTCACTAGAAGTAACAAGTAGACACAGACCTGGTGAAGTTCCACGGCCCACTCGACCACGCAGTTGGTGCAGCTGCGAAACACCAAAGCGATCAGCATCCATAATTACCATAATTGTTGCATTAGCCACATCTACGCCAACTTCTATAACAGTAGTTGAGACTAAAACATCTATCTCACCTTTTGAAAATGCCTGCATAGTTGTGTCTTTATCTTCGGCTGAAAGACGACCGTGCAGAACAGCTATCCGTAATCCTTTTAGAGCTCCGGAATGAAGTGAAGGAGCAAGTTCCTCAACTGCTGCTATCTCATCTGATTCTTCACCGAATAGAAAGTCCAAATCGGCATCTGCATTACTTTCTTCACTTGCCGAAATCCTAGGAGCCACGATGTAGGCCTGATGACCTTGTGCTACTTCTTCCTTAATGCGTTGCCAGGTTCTCTCTAAGTAATGAGGTTTTTCCTTTACTGGAACCACGTGCGTTGTGATTGGTTGACGACCTAAAGGTAGCTCTCGAAGAGTTGAAACATCTAGATCACCAAAAACAGTCATTGCCACAGTACGCGGAATTGGAGTTGCAGTCATTACCAACAGATGAGGAGGCAGTATTGCTTTTTCTTTAAGTGCATCACGTTGTTCCACACCAAAACAATGCTGTTCATCAACAACGATTAATCCAAGATTTTTAAAAGCTACTTTTTCGCCGAGTAGTGCATGTGTTCCGATCACAATACCCGCAGCGCCATCTGCAGCCATTGCTAACGATTCTTTTCGAGCAACAGCGCTTTGTGATCCTGTCAAAAGAACTACTCGAGTAGCATTTTCGTTTCCACCCAACATTCCGCCTTGAGAGAGATCACCTAGTAATTTTGTGATTGTTCGAAGATGTTGTCCGGCTAGCACCTCAGTTGGTGCAAGTAATGCAGCCTGTCCTCCGCTATCCACAACTGCAAGCATCGCTCTAAGGGCCACGATTGTTTTTCCTGAACCAACTTCACCTTGCAGTAATCGATGCATGGGATGTGACTGAGTTAAATCTGATTCAATCTCTTTACTGACGTGCAACTGCCCTGCTGTGAGTTGAAAAGGAAGTGAGTTATCAAATGAATCTAGTAATCCTGCCGCAACTTTCTTGATTGGGTTTGAATTGAGCTTCTTGAGTTCATTTCGACGCAATACAAGCAAGGATTGCAGCAGAAATGCTTCATCAAAGGTTAAGCGCTCTCTTGCTAACTCGGCATGGTCTAGATCTGCTGGTTGATGTAGTTGAACCAAAGCTTGATGCAAAGTGGGATATCCATGCTTTTGTCTAATTGTTTCAGGTAGAAAATCTTCAACTTCTTCAAGTGAACCGATCGCCAATTGAATGCACTGTGAAATCTTCCACGAAGGCATTTTGGAAGAAGCTGGATAGACGGGTAAATATTTGCCGGCAAAACCCTCAACCGCCGTATCAACATCAGAACCATCTGGAATAAGTTCATAATCTGGATGTGTGAGCTGTTTCTTATTGTTAAAAACACCAATCTTGCCTGCAAACAAACCTTGTCGCCCGACCTTTAAGTCTTTTTCGCGCCATGCTTGATTAAAAAATGTGAGGGAAAGTTTGTCAGTTCCGTCAGTCACGATTACTTCTAACATGCTTCCTTTACGCCCGCGCATTGGTCTTTTTGTTGCTGAATAAATCTGCGCAAGGATGGTTGTTTCATCTCCTTCATTTAACTGCGAAATATCCGATAGCTCTCCACGGACCATGTATCGCCGCGGGTAATGTCTCATCAGATCTCCGATGTTTTTCACACCAAAACCGGCCTCCAAAACCTTTGCGGTTCTGTCTCCAATTACCGATGAGACCTTGTTCTCTAGATTAGCCACGGGTTCATTCTCCCCTTTATGAGGATTGAGATTGTGAAATTCTCAAGAATTGACTCCTCAAGTTTCGGGCGAAAACCTCGCATAAGTGGGCGTCTTTCCGGTCGGTTGAAGAGGAATTGGCATCTGCCCCTGTCTACGCGATACCCTTACGCCCTGTTCGAATAGCACCGCTAGAGAACATGATTCATGTCAAACATTTAAAGGAGTTCTGCCATGGCAGCAACATGCGATATCTGTGGCAAAGGCCCCAGCTTTGGTAATAACGTCTCACACTCACAGGTAAAGACACGTCGTCGGTGGAATCCAAATATCCAACGCGTTCGCACTCTTGTCGGTGGAAGCACCAAGCGTCAAAACGTCTGCACTTCTTGCCTTAAGGCTGGAAAAGTTGTTCGCTAATTACTTTTAATTTTATTGAAAATGGCGCCAGGTATCTGGCGCTTTTTTCATTTCTACACCAGTAAGACTTTGCCCATCAACAAGTTCAATTACTGTGCCAACTTTAAACCCATTGAGATTCTGACCTGTTGCCAAGAAAACATGGTCTTCTCCTCCAGCTAAGATCCACTGCCATACATCAGTTTTGAGCAAATCTGCTAACTCTTTGAGACTCTCGAACTCAATATTTTTTGTGATGAGTTCTTGATCAATTTCAAAGGTAACCTTGGATGCATCTGCCATCTGTTTGGCCTGAATTACAAATGCATCACTAATGTCGATCAAGCTATGGGCGCCCGCAGAAGCAAAGGCCACTGCCTCTGTGTAATCGACTGTTGGTGCAAAGAATTCACTGACAGCATGGGTGGCAAAGTCATTATCACCAATTAATTCAGAACCTGAATTGATCGAACTTTGAAGTATCGCTAAACCTGCAGCAGACCAACCAGGAAGTGATGAGAGAAAAATTCCATCGCCCACCTGTGCACCTGAACGCTTAATCGGACTTTGAACACTACCTACCGCCGTAATTGAAATGCTTTTGTTCTTACCCTTTGCTAGGTCGCCTCCGACAACTACTGCCCCGCAACTGTTGGCTTCGTGGGCAATTCCCTGTGCTAACTCTTCGATCCAATCTAAAGATTCATCACCAGTTAAAGTCAGTGCAATTACCAAATACTGTGGTTGGCCGCCCATTGCATAAACATCTGCAAGATTGGCCGCTGTAATCTTTCGTCCAATTTCAAAGGCGCTGCTCCACTCAGTTTGAAAATGTGTACCCTCCACAGCAACATCATTTGTAATCACGGTTCTATCGCTGGTTTTGACCACAGCCCCGTCATCACCAATCCCAATATCGACCCCACGATGATTGCTCCCGAAAATGCTGCTGAGCAGTTGGATAACGCCTGCCTCATCGAAGTTCATACCCCATAGCCTAATCGACTAGAGAGAATAGGAAGTTCTACGGTAGCGTTTACGCACGGCCATACAATTGGAAATCTGTAA
>JBIIGW010000030.1:0-9657 GCA_044236295.1 Candidatus Planktophila sp. | reverse complement strand
CTTTCACGATCTGAACGTGTATGTGTAGCTCGAGGCAACATTGAATATTCAGAAGTCACCCAACCGTTGCCGCTATCTTTGAGCCAACGCGGAACTCCTGGAGAGAAAGATGCAACACATAGGACTCGTGTTTTTCCAAATTCAACCAACACTGAACCTTCAGCATGATCTAACCAGCCACGAGTGAATTTAATTTCTCGTAGGTCATTTGTTGCACGACCGTCATTACGTGACATAAAAGGCTCCTTTAAGAGTTTGTGTTTACTACAGTGATTGGTGTTCGACTTGAGTTACTTCAGGACCTAGAAAACGCCGCGCTAAGGTTTCAAATGCCTTTGCATCACCGGTTGCTAAGAATCTATGTGTGGCGGCCAAATTAGATTGTGATCTTAATGCGTTATTTTCAACTAATGTTCGATACAGATCTTTTGCTGTCTCTTCTGCACTCGAAACCAATGTGACGTTCTCACCCATAACATAAGAGATGACTCCAGTTAACAATGGGTAGTGCGTGCACCCTAAAACCAATGTATCTACATCAGATTTCATGATTGGCTCTAAATATTTTTGTGCAACTTTAGTAATAGCTTCACCTGAAGTTTCTCCACGCTCTACAAACTCCACAAAAAGAGGACATGCTGCAGAGGTAATTTGTAACTGAGGTGCGGCGGCAAATGCATCTAGATAGGCTTTTGAGTCAATTGTTGCTTGCGTTCCAATAACTCCGATACGTCCAGAGCGAGTAGCAGCAACTGCTCTTCGAACTGCTGGTTGAATTACTTCTATAACTGGAATGGAATAACGCTCGCGTGCATCACGCAACATCGCTGCCGAAGCCGTATTGCAAGCGATGACAATTGCCTTTACACCTTGATCAACTAGAAAATCCATTGTCTCAAGTGCAAACTCACGAACTTCAGAAAGTGGACGTGGTCCATAAGGACCTCGAGCAGTATCGCCAATATAGAGGGTGGATTCGTTTGGTAACTGATCTAATATTGCCCGCGCAACTGTAAGTCCGCCTACACCTGAATCAAAAATACCGATAGCAGCATCACTCACAGGATTAGCCTACCTTGAACCGAATAACTATTGGCGTCCATTCATAACTGCTTCAAGCAAACTTTCCTGAAGCCAACCAAGCCAGCTATAGACCGCGTACACACCATGCATAGGATCATCAGGCTTCAAAAGTTGCAATTCCTCTGGTGAATTTTCTTCAACATTTAATCGCACACCTAATGCCAATCGAACATCATTGATAGCGCCAAGCCAATCATTGGCCCCATTACGATCTATTTCGACAATGCCATCTATGGCTGCATTTAGATTTGTTCTCATAGCCATTGCGTGTTCTTGTTTTTTTTGTCGCAAAGTTGATTCCGTGTATCTTCGAAACTCTGAAGCATCAACCTGATCTGCGTATGCATTTGGTAAAAGCCGTAACAAAACCTCATCTTCGGGAGGGGTGTCATGTGAAGTTATGCCTACCATTGCTGCCAATGGATCATCACTGTGATGATCGATACGCTCTGCCAATAATTCAATGATCTGTTCAGTAAGATTAGTTAAAACTTCACGCTCAGATTCCGAAAAATTGGCAACAAAAGCATTATCTCCATGAGGATAGAAACCCTTTTGGAGATCAGACATTATTGTTGATCCCCACGTTGAAGAGTTGCCCACAAACCGAATTCATGGACTCGAGCAACATCACGTTCCATTTCTTCTCGACTTCCGGTTGAAACAACAGCCTTACCTTCGGTATGAATCTTCATCATTATTTCAGTAGCTTTATCTTTGCTAAAACCAAAAAGCTCCATTAAAACATATGTCACATAGGTCATCAAATTAACTGGATCATCCCAAACAATCGTTATCCAAGGAACTTCTCCACTAAAAATAGCTTGAAGTTCTTCTTCAATCTTCTCGTTAACCTTAACCATGGTTATCTAATTATAATCGCAAAGATTTCTGAAGTGACATCAGTTCCAACTTGTATGCGCAAAGTCAGGATTCCGCGATTGTTTTCAACTGAGTTGAATGAGATAACTCCGCTTGCATCTGAATTCACAGCGGGTCCAACATTTTGCCACTTTCCATTAACAAACCTTTGTAGTACGGCAGATTTTCCTGCAACTTGTGGGAGAAGTTGTGCTTTTATAGTAAAGGCGGAAGTTCTTGCTACTGAGTTTGGACGATCAATCAGAATCTTGCTCTTTACCGCAACTAACTGCTCGGGTGTAATTGATTCAGTACGTTCCCATGTTGCAATAGTTGTCAGACGAATTCCAGCAGAATTTGCAAGAACCATTGGAGTTGTTATTGCGCCAGTTGCATCAGTAAAGAGCTCTGCAACTTTTGTCCAGATTCCACCACGGTTTATCTCTACTGAAACAGGTAGGCCTACTATCGGTGACTTATCTTTAAGAGTAAACAATCCATTAACAGTGAATTGGTCAGCGTAGCCAATTGAACCTTCACTTACTCCAGATAAAGTCATCGTGGAAACTACAACATCTGGTGCCATAGCAAGCGCAGCATTTCTCATCTCAGTCGTCGACATTTGATCTTCCATACCAAGTGTCCATAACGCTGCTCCGCCAAGTCTGTACTTTGAAACTAGCGCCATTCTTTCGGCATAACTTCGAGAATTTTGATACCAAACAGTGCGGTTGACTGTGCAAGAAGTTGATGCGCCATCTGCAGTTAAACCATTGTAAGTTTGTGTGTAAGAGTAAGTTGCCTCACTCACAGTGGTATCAAATACAGGAACAGCGTTATCAATTGCCGCTTTTCTCTCTGCATTAACCATCAAAAATGTTGCTGCCTTTGCCCCTGCCTTAAGTCCTGGTGGCGCCGATACAGGACATTTACCTTGGACTGCGGTGATCCAATCTCGACCATAACCTGGTAAACCAACATAA
Organism: Candidatus Planktophila sp.; assembly: GCA_044236295.1. Lineage (GTDB taxonomy): Bacteria > Actinomycetota > Actinomycetes > Nanopelagicales > Nanopelagicaceae > Planktophila. The sequence continues at coordinate 6,730 of JBIIGW010000030.1, read as the reverse complement.
ACTTTTGATGAAGGCATAATGCTAATTGCATATCGAATAGTTTTATCCACCCAACTAATCGGTGCATTTGGACCTGGCTTTGCAACGTTGAAGTCGTACGTCATTATTCTTAGTCGATCAATACTGCTTGCAATATCAGCCCATGCATAAACAAAGTAGCCTTTTTGCCTTTCGGTTGGATCATAAAGATAAGGTGTTGTCACTGAAAGTATCTTCTTATTAGCGCGCATAGCAACACTTAACTCTTTAATGAAAGCAACCCAAAGTGGGGCAGTTCGAGTCCAAGTAGTGTTTCCATCGACGAATGCAAAACCTTCATAGTCTAAATCGATTCCATCAAAACCATTCACATTTACAAGATTAACAATCGAATTCACAATGGTTGTCCGAGTTGTTGGATTGGCTAAATAACCTGCCAAAACTAATTTAGCTGTTCCATCAGTCATAGTTGGGATTATCTGCATACCAGCACGACGCATTAAGCAGACCGTGTCAGCCATAGGCCACGATGGATTTCCGGTGGTGTAGTCATTTCTAATAAGGGTAGGACTTTTTAGTGAGAACCAAAAAGGAAGGACTTCTTTCATTAAGTCTTTGTTTCTAAAAAGATATGAATTCTCTATCGCTGCATTTTCTGTTGGGCCGTACTGCGATGAATCGCATACTGCCTGCTGATTTACACCTGTTGGAATTGATGGCGTAAGTTTTCGCACACGTGGCAAGACTCGATCAATTGAATAGTATGGAATCCAACCAGTAACTATTTTGCGGGGCTCTTTGTTGTTTGCAGTTGCTGTATGAACAGAACTCGGAACGACTAATCCAAACAAAGTGATGAGAACTACAAAAAACGATGTTGTTTTACTCGACTTGTTCTTCTTGCTTAACTTATTTGTCTTACTCATTTTTCTTTAGGTGTTGGTTTCAAGCCTGCAAAGATCTCTTTGCAGGTCGGACAAATAGGATATTTTTCTGGATCCCTACTTGGAATCCACTTCTTTCCGCAAAGGGCTTTTACGGCTTTTCCAGTTACAGCTGATTCAACAATCTTCTCTTTTTTCACATAATGGGAAAAACGATCGTGCCCGCCATCATCTTCTTCCAAATCCACAGAAGGGCGAGTCAGAAGATCGGTATCTGCCTCTATTCCTATTTTTTTAAAGATTCCCATGAGGCTGATAAGGATACCTTCGAGGGGTCAAAACTACGGGTAGAATTCACCAATGAAGGACTTGTTGCGCACTGAGCACTTATCGCGGGCTGATGTTGAATTATTGTTGTCGACTGCCGCTGAATTTGCTGAGAAACCACTGCGATCAAATACTGCATTGGCAAATAAAACTGTCGCTATCTATATGACAAAGCCTTCAACACGAACTCGGCTTGCATCTGAGACCGCAGTTGTTCATCTAGGTGGAACACCAATTTTTATTAGAGGCGATGACCTTCAATTGGGCCGCGGAGAAACAATCTCTGATACAGCCAAAATAATTAGTGGCTATGCAAGTGCATTAATCGTAAGAACATTTGCGCAGTCAGATGTTGATGAATTAGGTGCTAATGCTTCCATTCCGGTTATCAATGCTCTCACCGATGTTGATCATCCAACTCAGTTATTAGCAGATTGGCTAACTATCCGTGAAAACTTTGGGAAAGATATAACTGGGCGTAAATTTGTTTACCTTGGTGATGGAAACAATATGTCTCACGCTTGGTTAATTATGGGAGCAATAATGGGGGCACATGTAGTTGCTGCAACACCTGGAGGTAAATGGGCTCCAGATCCAATCGTTGTTGAAGTTGCAAAAAATATTGCTGCACAAAATGGTGGAAGAGTTGAAGTCTCCAATGATCCTGAAGCTGCTGCGCGTGATGCTTCTGTTCTCTACACTGATGTATGGATGTCTATGGGTGATTCAGAATCTGATCGCACAGAGAAAACACGATCCCTGTCTCCATTTTCTGTAAATGAACAGTTGATGAAATTAACGGCTAAAGACTCAATATTTATGCATTGCTTGCCGGCACATCGGGGTGAAGAGGTATCGGCATCTGTTATCGATGGCCCTCGATCAGTTGTCTGGCGTGAAGCTTTTCATCGACGAACCACAATTCAAGCCATTTTGTACCATCTTGTTCGTGGAGACTTAGAGGGCTCAACACGCTAATATTTGGCGCATGCGCGTAGCCGTCCCAAAAGAGATTAAGCAAGGAGAAAAGCGTGTTGCGCTTGTTCCTGATGTAATCAATAAATTGACTCGTTTAGGTCTGGAAGTTGTCATCGAATCTGGGGCTGGTATCCACTCTCAAGCAAGTGATCTTCAATTTACCGAACAAGGTGCAACAGTTAAGCAGGCAGATGTTTTATCAGATGCAGATGTGGTCTTATCAGTTCAACCACTTACTCCAGATCAGATTTCTAAATTAAAAAAAGGTGCCATAACAATCTCTTTTCTTTCACCTTCTACCGCTGTCGACTCCATCGAAGCGGCAACTAAGGCCGGTGTGACTGCTTTTTCACTTGAATTAGTTCCCAGAATTTCGCGTGCACAATCGATGGATGCTCTAACATCTCAAGCTTTGTGCGCCGGTTACCGAGCAGCGATTGTTGGCGCAGAACTTTCACCTCGCTTTGCACCAATGCTCATGACAGCTGCAGGAACAGTAACTCCAGCACAAGTATTAGTTCTTGGAGCAGGAGTGGCTGGGTTGCAAGCGATTGCAACATCCCGCCGATTAGGCTCTGTAGTTTCTGCCTACGATGTTCGGCCAGCATCTGCAGATGAAGTTCGTTCTATGGGTGCGACATTTATTGAACTTGAACTTGAAGCAATCGAAGGTGCAGGTGGATACGCCCGCGAAATGAGTGAAGATAGGGCAGCAAAACAACGTGAACTATTGACTCCTTTTATTGCCAAGTCGCACATAGTTATTACAACGGCGGCGGTTCCTGGAAGACAAGCACCACGATTGATGACTAAAGCCATGGTCGATTCAATGGCACCAGGCACAATCATTGTGGACTTAGCTGCTGAGACTGGTGGCAATGTTGAAGGCTCAAAGCCTGGAGAAATTATTGAAACATCTGGTGGTGTGCGCATTTGGGGTGGAAAAGATGTTCCAAGCCAACTTCCATTCCATGCATCATTTTTGTACTCACGAAATGTTGTCAATCTACTGACACTCTTTACTGTTGCAGAAAAAGATGGAGTAAAGGCCTCATTTAATCTTGATTTTGATGATGAAATCATTAATGGCTCTGTAGTAACACACGCTGGCACACGAAGAGGAGCACAGTAATGGATGCTATGGCAATTCTTTCGATCTTTGTTTTGTCTGTATTCGTAGGATTTGAAGTCGTATCTAAAGTTTCATCGACTCTTCATACGCCATTGATGTCTGGTGCCAATGCAATCCATGGAGTTATTTTGGTCGGAGCAATAATCGTGGCTGACCACAGTGAAACAAATTTGGAGTTAGGACTCTCTCTTGCTGCAATTGTGTTGGCAACAATAAACATGGTCGGTGGGTTTGTTGTCACTGACCGAATGCTTGAGATGTTTAAGGGGCAGAAAAAATGAGCCGCACCCTTTATGACTTAATTGGTTTAGCCGCGGGTATTGCATTTATTTTGGCGCTCAAAGGACTTTCACACCCTAAGACTGCTCGAAAAGGAAATTTAATCGGTGCATTTGGTGCGGGTCTGGCAACAGTGGTTGTCTTTTTCTATGCAAGTCCAAGTGTTTCTGGCAAAGCAGAATCATCACTGCCGCTGAACAATCTTGGATGGATTCTGGGTGCGATCGCTGTTGGATTAATTATTGGAGTTCCTGCTGCACGCAGGGTTCAGATGACGCAGATGCCACAGTTAGTTGCACTCTTTAACGGAGTTGGTGGTGGCGCAGCGGCATTAGTTGCGATCGTTGAATACTTAAATTTAGGTTTAGAAGCTACAACTGCTCAGGTTGTATTTACTGTCTTTACAGTAATAGTCGGATGTGTTTCTTTCAGTGGATCAATTATTACCTTTATGAAGCTTCAAGAACTGATGACAACGCGACCAGTCATTTTTCCAGCTGGACGCTTTGTTATTGCAGCAACACTCATAGCTGTTATCGGTGTAGGGGGTTGGGTTGTTTCAGCTCTTGGTACTACCCCATTGCTCATCCTGGCCGCCCTTTCACTGCTTTTCGGTATTTTGTTTGTACTGCCTGTGGGTGGCGCAGATGTGCCAATCGTTATCTCACTTCTTAATGCATTTACAGGATTGACAGTTGCTGCAAGTGGTTATGTTCTTGATTCAGTACTTTTGATTATTGCTGGAACATTAGTAGGTGCATCCGGAACAATTCTGACTCGATTAATGGCAGATGCAATGGGCCGATCTTTGTTTGGAACTTTATTTGGTGCCTTTACTGCAAAGCAGCAGGATTCTTCAGGAGTTGCCGAAGATCGCCCTGTGCGTTCTGGTTCATCAGATGATGTCGCAATTTTGCTCAACTATGCACGACGAGTTGTAATCGTTCCTGGATTTGGTCTTGCAGTAGCCCAGGCTCAACACACTGTACGTGAATTAGCAGATCTAATGATCTCTAGAGGAATTGATGTTGCATACGGTATTCACCCTGTGGCCGGACGCATGCCAGGACACATGAACGTTCTACTTGCTGAAGCAAATGTTCCGTACGACCAGTTAGTTGAAATGGATGAAGTTAATCCAACATTTGGTCAAACCGATGTTGCAATTGTTATTGGCGCAAATGACGTCGTTAATCCAGCCGCAAAAACTACGCCAGGATGCCCAATCTATGGAATGCCTATTCTTGAAGTAAGTAATGCGGCAAATATAATTTTCCTTAAGCGTTCTATGCGCCCAGGTTTTGCGGGTATTGAAAATGAACTGCTCTATGATCCAAAAACCATGCTCCTGTTTGGCGATGCCAAGAGCTCACTGACCAAAGTCGTTTCAGCCTTAAAGGCTCTGTAAAACTGGTGAATTCCAGGTGATGGATTAAAAGTTGCATGTAGTTGAAGTTTCAATTAAAGTTGGCGAGTAAACAAAGGAGCCAAAAGTGCCAGCAGTTTCCGTTAGTGACATAACCATTTTGCCTAGGGTTCAAGAACTGCCCGGTGCAAAGGCGCGAGTAGTTAGAAGTATTACAACAGCTCCTCAAGGTTTTGAAGGCGAAGGCTTTCCTGTTCGTCGTGCATTTGCAGGTATTGATTTAGCAGATCTTGATCCATTCATTCACTTAGATGAAATGGGTGAAGTTGAATATGCACCTGGTGAACCAAAGGGAACTCCATGGCACCCACACCGAGGTTTTGAGACAGTCACATACATTATTGATGGAATCTTTGACCATCAAGATAACAATGGTGGCGGTGGAACAATTTCAGATGGTGACACACAATGGATGACCGCAGGAGCAGGAATTTTGCACATCGAAACTCCACCTGAGCATCTAGTGATGTCAGGTGGGCTATTTCACGGATTTCAATTATGGGTAAACCTTCCAGCTGCCAAAAAGTGGTCTCCACCTGCATATCAAGATGTTCGTGCTAAAGATGTTGCACTATTAACGTCACCTGATGGTGGATCGCTCTTGCGCGTAATTGCTGGAGAAGTTGCAGGACACTTTGGACCTGGTTCTACACAAACTCCTATTACTTTATTGCACGCAAGCATTGCACCTGGGGCAGAACTTCGTTTGCCGTGGCGAAAAGATTACAACGCACTTGTTTACACAATGTCAGGATTTGGTTTTGTTGGAGATGAACAACGCCCTGTTCAAGCAGGACAACTTGCCGTCTTTGGCGATGGAGATTCGATCGTTGTTCGTGCCGCAAATCAACAAGAGGCACGATCTCCTGAACTAGAACTATTTATTCTTGGTGGGGCACCAATTAAAGAACCTGTTGCATGGATGGGACCCTTTGTGATGAATACAAAAAGAGAAGTACTTCAAGCATTTGAAGATTTCCAAAAGGGATTACTCGGCTCTATTCCAGCAATTTATAAGGAAGATGCAAAGCCAAAAGCTGCTCTGAATCGAAGTGGTGAAGGTTCAAAATTAGGTGGGAATGTGCTCGATGTTCACGGCGCACCAACCGAATTGCAAGAGGGTTAATCCGCATTACATAAGTGTTAATTAGAGATAGTTAACCTAATTCTTCACATTTTTTACCACTAGACAAGGTATCTCTTTCTTTGCTTGACTTATCAGAGAAGAAAAGGGGCAAAAGTGGAGTCACTAGCGGTTGTCGTTCTTATTCTTTTTTCGGTTGCGTTTTTTGCTGGACCTATTGCAATTTTGCTTTCATCCAAAAAACTGACTCAAGGATTAGAGGCAAAAGATGGCGGTCTTTTCAAGTTAATAAATCTTCTGCGCAAAATAACCTTGGTAATCCTTGTCATACTTGCCTTTACGACAGGATTCCAGTTTTTGACTATCAGCGGACTACCACTAATTCCACGTGCAACGGGATTATTTGCCATTGTTACTTCATATATTGCATTACGACGTGAGTTTTTTCCGCAGACATTTATCGTAGGTTCTTTATTTAGAAAAATACGAAAAGATAAATAAGAAGCGTTCTATAAGTGGAGGTGCCGGGAATCGAACCCGGGTCCTTCGGTGCAAAAACAGGGCTTCTACGGGCGTAGTGTGATTAACGCTTTCTCAGTCCCGAAGTTTCTCCACACGACTCTTCGACGAACTCAGTTGCA
>JBIIGW010000029.1:0-9687 GCA_044236295.1 Candidatus Planktophila sp. | reverse complement strand
CAATATCGTTTACTGCGATTTGCGTTGTCAAGTGAGCTCCGTAGGGATAGAAAGTAGTAGTTCCCGCTTTCGCGGCTGAAGGGCAAGAGTACGGTTCGTGCGCTCACCAGAGCAAATTCGGATTACTTTTTGAGCGTGAGAAGAAGGCCAAAACTTTCCAGAATGTGGCTTTAACTATCTAATGCGCAGCCTCGTGCCAAGTCAGACCTAGTCCAGCATTAACATCTAATGGAGCCTTCAATGGATAGGCCGCTCCCATTTCCTTTTTAACAAGGGCTGTAATGATTTCCTCTTCACCAGGTGAAACCTCAACAATTAGCTCATCATGGATTTGAAGGAGTAATCGAGATTTCAATTTTTGTTTCTCAATAGCGTTATTGACGTTGAGCATTGCAATTTTGATTATGTCGGCTGCAGATCCTTGAATGGGTGCATTCAATGCCATTCTCTCGGCAACTTCACGTCGTGCGCGGTTGTCATTCATTAGATCCGGCAGATAACGTCTTCGTCCCATAATTGTTTCGGTGTATCCAACTTTGCGAGCATCTTCAACTACTGTCTTCAAATAATCTCGAATTCCACCAAAGCGTTCAAAGTATCTATCCATTAAATCCTGTGCAGCAGGAGGTGTGATATCTAACTGCGCAGATAACCCATAAGAAGAAAGCCCATAGGCAAGGCCGTAAGACATCGCTTTTATCTGACGACGCATTTCTGGTTCAACTTCATTTGGCTTTACTCCGAAAATCTCTGATGCAATCGTTGCGTGTAAGTCTTCACCAGAAGTAAACGCAGCCAATAGTTTGGAATCATTTGAAAGGTGGGCCATGATTCGCATTTCGATTTGGCTGTAGTCAGCGGTTAAGAGTGAGGAATAACCTTTACCAGCAATAAAACAATTTCTAATTCTTCGACCCTCTTCAGTACGAACAGGAATATTCTGCAAATTGGGTCCAGTCGATGAAAGTCTTCCTGTAGCTGCCACGGTTTGGGCAAAGTGTGTATGAATTCGCCCATCTGCTGCGATCTCGGCAATTAGACCTTCTACTGTTGTTCCTAGTTTTTTTGTTTCTCGAATGCGAAGCAATGAAGTTAAAACTGGATGTCCTGTTTTCTGATGGAGCCAGTCCAAACTTTCCGCATCTGTAGTAAAACCAGTCTTTATTTTCTTAGTCTTTGGAAGTTTCAGTTCATCAAAAAGGACAACCTGTAATTGTTTTGGAGAGGCCACATTAAATTCGTGGCCAACACTTTGGTGGGCCGCCTTTGTTTCACGATCAACCTCGCCCTGAAAAAACTTTGCCAGAACTTCTAACTCTTTTTTGTTGATGGCTATTCCAACATTTTCCATCTGGGCTAGTAATGCGGCCACAGGCATTTCCATTGTAAGAAAAAGCTCCATAAGTCCGCGGTCGTTGAGTTCTTCGGTAAGTGCCTGTCTTAGATCAAATAACGCAGATGCACTCGTGATCAGATATAACTGATTAGTTGATTGATCTATTGTGGAAGCATCTGACCAGCGTTGGGTAATATCTATGAATTCTTGGGTTCGAACTCCAGGATTTACAAGATAGGCAGCCAGCGCAACATCAAAAACAACTCCTGACAAACCATTAATTCGTGCCAAAGATTTCGCGTCGTGTGCAATCTTTTTAACATCAGGATCTTGAGCCCAATCCCCCATCTGATCTGATTCAACAAGTAGTACCTCTTTGGAAGAAATGGCAACGGCATACCGCACAATTTCTTCATCTACAATTTCAAATGAGATTGCGATCTCTCCATTGTTTTGTGCAATTCTTGTAGAGGTTTGCTCGGCTGTTAAAACTTCATGCGAAACAGCCTGTGAATTTTTCTTTAGTCCCTCCGATTCGACTGAATTGTCCAAAGTTTTTGTCTCGCCACCTCCATCTGAGCTGATCAAAATAGGCTTCATTCGCTCTTTTAGTGTCTTGAACTCCAGGGTTTTAAACAAGGGATCCACCGATGCTTCTGCAACTCCGTCCCAGGCAAGAGATTCGATAGTAAATTCGATTGGAACAGAGCTAACTAACTGCGTGAGTTCTCTATTTCTTTCTACATCAGTGACACAGTTTTTTAGAGATTGACCGGCTTTGCCACTTAGATCGTCAACATGTGCAAGCAGTTGTTTGAGGGATCCATATTCAATGATCCATTTTGCAGCCGTCTTTTCTCCAACTCCCGGAACAGAGGGCAAGTTATCGCTTGGATCACCGCGCAGCGCGGCAAAATCTGGGTACTGCTCTGGAGTCATTTCATATTTTTCCAGAAGGGTCTGCGCGTTCATACGAACAAGATCACTGACTCCGCGTTTTGGATAAAGAACAGTTGTCTTCTCGCTGATTAACTGAAAAGAATCTCTATCTCCCGTGCAGATGAGAACCTGTGCCCCCTCTTTTTCGGCAGCCTTTGCGATCGTTGCAATTATGTCATCGGCTTCATAGCCTTGGATTTCAAAGATGGAGATACCAAAAGATTCAACGAGTTGATGCAAGTAACTCATCTGGGATCGAAATTCATCTGGGGTTTTTGCACGATTTGCTTTGTATTCTGGAAAAATCTCCGAACGAAATGTAGTGCGGGATACATCAAAAGCAACGGCAACATGTGTTGGTTTTTCTGTCGTAAGCAAAGAAAGAAGCATTGTTGCAAAGCCATAGATCGCATTTGTGTGCTGGCCAGATGCCGTGGTGAAATTTTCGGCAGGTAGGGCAAAAAATGCTCGATAGGCCATGGAGTGTCCGTCTATGAGCAGGACTCTCTTATCGCCTTTGCTAGTACCAGCCATGGCCTCCATCCTAGATAACAAGTTATGATTGTCTTATGACGCAACAAGATTTGCTGGCAATAATTAAAGAACGAGGCAATGGTGATCTCGGTATCAGAATGGGTATCGAGATTATTGAAGCATCGGCCCAACGGTTAGTTGCAACTATGCCTGTTGAGGGAAACACTCAACCTGCTGGTCTTCTACATGGAGGAGCTAGTGTTGTTTTGGCGGAATCTTTGGGATCTATTGGGGCGCAGATTCATGCAGGAGCCAATCGCAAAGTGGTCGGTGTTGATATCAATGCCACTCATCATCGCTCGGCTCGCTCTGGTCTAGTCACAGCCGTTGCAACGCCGATATCTCTTGGCAAAACCCTTTGCTCCTATGAAATTGTGATCACAAATGAGGCTGGCGAAAGAATCTGCACGGCCCGCATTACCTGCCTGATCCTTGCCGAGGTCTAGGTCCGTTAGTTAAGGTTAGCCGCCTAGCCCACTGACCAACCGGGCGCCAGCTTGAAGCGAAGAACCAGCCTGATGCATCCGAATCGCGATGCACAGAAAAACAGATGTGGAGCGCGACTTGAATTTTGCAAGTAAGAAGAGCAGCGCTCGCTTAATTCTTCTGTGCATCACCATGTTGAGTGCAGTGACAGGATTCTCCTTGGTTGCAGCACCGGCACACGCCGCTGATCCAGTTACAAAAATCTTTGGCGTCGTCACAAGCTCTACAGAACAGCCACTTGCTGGCGTTGGCATTTCTATCGCCGGTCCAAATGGCTTTAGTGCAGAAGTAATGACCAATTCAGAAGGTGCATGGGAAGTTCTCGTTCCAACTAAGGGAACTTATAGCGCAACAATTAATGAAGGTGATCTACCTTCAGGTCAAGCGCTCACTGATCCAACAAAGGGAACTGCGAAGGCAAATGTATTCATGCCTGGGGTGGAGCTTCGAATTCTTTTCCCCATAGGACCAGGAGTTCAAAAAGCTACATTGCTAGAACGTTCGGCTCAGTTAACAGTTGATGGATTAATCCTTGGATTAATTATTGCTCTAGCAGCCCTGGGGTTGAACTTAATCTTTGGAACAACCGGGCTGACGAACTTTGCACACGGTGAAATTTTAACTCTTGGGGGCCTGCTCACCTATTACTTCAGTGCGATTGCAAATCTTCCAGTTCTTGTAGCAGCACCGATAGCTGTTCTGCTCAGTGCATTTATTTCAGGATTTTTACAAGATAGATATCTCTGGAAACCTCTTCGCAAAAGAGGTACCGGGTTAATTGCAATGCTGGTTGTTTCAATCGGTTTTGCAATCTTCTTGCGTTATTTCTTCCTCTTCCTCTTTGGTGGAGATACGCGCCAACTTCCACAATACGCAGGTCAAGCAGGCCTAGAGTTTGGATTGGTTAACATCACACCAAAATCAATCCTTACAACTGTTATTGGAATCGGATTTATTGTGTTTGCAACGTTATGGCTGCTTCGTACGCGAATGGGTAAGGCCAGTAGAGCTGTTGCAGATAATCCCGCTTTAGCTTCAGCATCAGGAATTGATGTTCAAAAAGTTATCCGTGCAGTTTGGATCTTGGGTGCAGCACTTGCCGGATATGCTGGAGTCATTGTGACTCTCAATCAAGGAGTCAGTTTTCTCTTGGGACAGGACATGCTGCTACTTATTTTTGCAGCCGTAACATTAGGTGGTTTAGGTACAGCCAATGGAGCTCTTGTTGGTTCCTTAATTATCGGCCTTTTCGTTCAGCTCTCAACGCTATTTATTCCTACTGAGTTAAAGTACGTAGCGGCTCTAGTAATTCTCATCTTGATCTTGATTGTTCGCCCTCAAGGAATTTTGGGCCGAAAAGAGAGGATTGGATAGATGGATTTCCTTTTTATCATTCAGCAAACATTAAGTTCGACTCTTGGAGTTAATGCAATCATCTTCGCACTAGCAGCAATTGGTTTGAATATGCACTTTGGTTACACAGGACTGCTCAACTTTGGTCAGGCTGGTTTTCTAGCGATTGGTGCCTACAGTGTGGCAGTTCCGGTAATCACATTTGGCCTTTCACTGTGGGTTGCATTTTTAATTGGTATCTTTAACTCAATTCTCTTCGCATTACTTCTAGGAGTTCCCACTTTAAGGTTGCGTGCAGATTACCTAGCCATTGTCACCATTGCCGCTGCCGAAATTGTTCGCCAGATCGCACGCTCAGCCACATTTAATGACTCGCTGGGTGGATCCGATGGAATCACTGGAAAATTCGGTAAAGAATTCTTCGACCTAAATCCCTTCAAGACAGGTCTAGATACTCCAATTCTTCGCTTCAATGGAAACGATCTTTGGGTGGTAGTTACTGGTTGGATTCTTGTCGCGATAATTACATTCATTATGTGGATTATGGTCAACTCCCCTTGGGGTCGCGTTATGCGCGCCATCCGTGAAGACGAAGATGCTGTGCGCTCATTAGGCAAAAACGTCTACCTTTACAAGATGCAATCACTAATCATTGGTGGTGTCATCGGATCTATTGCTGGCTTTGTCTATGCCCTATCGCGCCAGTCAGTCCAACCAGATAACTACGGAACGGCGTTGACCTTCTTTGCCTACACAGTACTTATCCTTGGGGGCGCAGCAAGGGTTTTTGCACCAATCGTGGGTGCCATGATTTTCTGGTTCCTTATCGTATTCATTGAGCAATTTTTGCGTGAGGGTGTCACCTCCAACGTAATTCCAGATTGGCTCATCGGTGTTAATCAGGTTAGCCAGATTAGATTCATGCTCATGGGTCTTGGATTAATGCTCCTGATGATCTTTAGACCACAGGGCATTTTTGGTGACAAGAAGGAGTTGGCACTTGATGCAAAAGCATAATTCCGGTGCGAGCTTCGCCTTAACAACGGCTCAAACTCCAGGTTCTTCAAAGCCAGATCCCATTTTGATTGCAGATAAAATTGTGCGCCAGTTTGGTGGTTTAACTGCAGTTAATGTGGACCACGTTGAGATTCAACGTGGATCTATCACGGCGCTTATTGGACCTAACGGTGCAGGTAAAACAACATTCTTTAATCTACTCACAGGCTATGACTCACCAAATTCGGGTACATGGAGCTTTAATGGAAAAGCACTCAACGGTATTCCTCCACATAAAGTGGCTCGACTTGGAATGGTGCGCACATTTCAGTTGACCAAAGCTCTTTACCGACTAACCGTTATGGAGAACATGTTGCTTGGAGCCAGAGCACAAAAAGGTGAATCTGTTCTTCTCTCAGTTTTTCCTTGGATTTGGCGCGCGCAAGAGGCTGCTATTCGCTCAAAGGCCACATCTATCCTTACAAACTTTAAACTTCTAGAAAAGCAAGATGATTTTGCTGCGGCTTTATCTGGTGGACAAAGAAAACTTCTAGAGATGGCACGGGCGCTGATGGTTGAGCCAGAGATGGTGATGCTTGATGAACCGATGGCTGGTGTGAACCCTGCACTCAAGCAATCGCTTTTGGAACACATCAAAGAACTCCGCAGTGAAGGCAAGACAGTTCTTTTCGTTGAGCATGATATGGATATGGTCCACGAGATTAGTGATTGGGTAATTGTCATGGCGCAGGGCCAAATTATTGCCGAAGGTACCCCAGCAACAGTTATGGGAAATGTTCAAGTTATAGAAGCCTATTTGGGTGCTCACCACGATTCCGATTTAACAAGTGAAGGGGCTTAAGTGATGAGTTCATCTGAGACTACTGCATTGGTTTCTGCAAGGGATTTAGTAGCTGGCTACCTACCAGGAATTAATATTCTAAACGGATGTAATTTTTATGCAAATGAAGGCGAACTCGTAGGAATCATTGGTCCTAATGGTGCCGGTAAGTCAACGCTACTTAAAGCGTTGTTTGGTCTTGTTAAGGTGCGCGAAGGCAATGTCACTCTATCTGGTGAAGAGATTACCAATATGAGAGCGGACCAATTAGTTGCCAAAGGAATTGGTTTTGTTCCACAGAGCAACAATGTTTTCCCATCATTGACAATTGAAGAAAATCTTCAGATGGGTGCATTCCAATCTCCTGCTAAGTTCTCAGAACGTTTTGACTTTGTCACTGATCTTTTCCCAACTCTTGGAACTCGCCGCAAGCAGAGAGCTGGATCTTTATCTGGCGGTGAGCGCCAGATGGTGGCTATGGGTAGAGCCTTGATGATGAATCCATCTGTGCTACTACTGGATGAACCTAGTGCTGGACTATCCCCTGCTTTACAAGATGAAGTTTTTGTTCGCGTTCGTGAGATCAACAAGATTGGCGTAACTGTCATTATGGTTGAGCAAAATGCACGCAGATGCTTACAGATCGTTGACCGAGGGTATGTTTTAGATCAAGGTAAGAATGCCTATGAAGGTACCGGAAAATCCCTATCAACTGATCCTAAGGTTATTGAACTGTATTTAGGCACGCTGGCCAAAAAGTAACTGTGCTTTTTATTTAGACCCATTCAAACCCTCAAACCTCGACTCTTTAAACTCCTTAAACCCTTTAAGCATAAGTGTGGCCCGCCGGATAACCGGCGGGCCACTCTTATTACCAATTTAGAAGCTTATTCAGCTGCTGGTACATCACCAGTGATGAACTCTTCAAGAACTGCTTCCGACACATCATTAGCTGTGTACAAGTACACACCCATTGTTGCGATTGAAGGATCGCCATTCTTATCGAACTCAATTGGACCAGAGATACCGTCATAGTCGATATCTGTTCCTTCTGCGATCAAAGCCTTGCAATCAGCAAAGGTTGTGCACTTTGTGCCATCCTTTGAAACAGACTCTAGGTTGTCACGGATGGTCTTACCATCTGATGCTCCACCCTGCTCTGCTGCAAGTGCGATCAAAACTACTGCGTCGTATGACTCGGCAGCATATGAGTAGTCTGTCAAAGAAGGATCTACTGAAAGCAAACGATCACGGAATGTTGAGTCAGGCTTGACACCAGGTGTTGTTGCCTTAACGCCCTTCATGATTCCTGCAGGTAGCTCCTTGTAAGCAGTGTTGGAATAGTTTCCATCTACTAGGTATGTCTTAACCTTGTTTGGCCCAATTCCCTGCTTGATGAGCTCAGCTAAAATCTTAGATGTCTCGTCAAAGCCGATGATTGCGATTGCATCTGGCTTTGCAGCCTTTGCCTTTGCAACATCTGCTGAGAACTCAGTTGCCTGTGGGTTGTAAACAATACTTGTTTCAGTTCCAGTAAATGCAGCTAATGCATACTTAGCTAGACCGTTACCGTAAGCATCATCAAGGTTAAGGATTACGATGTTCTTAGCGCCATCCTTAGCCATCAACTGACCAAGAACTGCTCCCTGGTATGTATCTGATGGAGCAGAGCGGAAGTAGTAACCGTCATCTGCATAGTTTGTGAAATCTGGTGACGTGTTTGCTGGTGAGAAGTGGACAATTCCAGCTCCTGCAATCTTGTCGATTACAGTAAATGAAACTCCAGATGATGCTGCACCAACAATTGCACTTACTCCTGCTGAAATATGTGAGTCAGTAGTCTGTTGTGCGATATCAGTACTTGTATCTCCTGAATCACCACGGATGTGCTCAATATTTTCTCCAAGTACTCCACCTGCGGCATTGATATCAGCAACAGCTAAATCAACTCCTGCAAACTCTGGGGGTCCAAGGAACGCAAGGCTGCCTGTCTCAGGCAACAATGAACCAATCTTTAGAGGACCAGATGCTGTTCCTCCGCCACCGCAACCAGCAAGAACTAAGCCAGCTACAGCAGTAGCAACCACGATGGCTGCCTTATTGAATTTCTGCATGTTTTCTCCTTTAGTAAGTTCCTTTATCAAAGGTATCTAGATGACCTTCAAAAAGGATCACCGAAGTATAACTAGGCATTACCGATCGGTAAATACTTATTTGGGATCGATAATTGCCTCGATCCGAGTTCAATCCACGCGAATCCTCAGGATTATGGTGCTGGGGCGGTTAAGAGAGAAACTGCTCGGCCTGCTTTGGGTCGATAACTGCCAGGGCCACTTCTTTCATCGTGAGCCTTCTATCCATAGCTGCCTTTTGAATCCACGAGAAAGCTTGAGGCTCACTCAAATTCAGGGCAGACATCAAAATACCTTTAGCCTTGTCAATAATTTTGCGAGTCTCTAATCGATCGTGCAGATCTGCAACTTCAGCTGCAAGTGACTTCATCTGTTGATGTCTACTGATTGCGATTTCAATTGCAGGTACTAAGTCACCGATCGTAAATGGTTTGACCACATATGCCATAACTCCTGCATCACGTGCTCGCTCTACTAACTCCCTTTGTGAGAAAGCTGTAAGCATAAGGACTGGTGCAATCTCAATAATCTTTGCCGCAGCAGTGATGCCATCTAACACAGGCATCTTTACATCCAAAATAGCTAAGTCCGGACGGTGCTCTCCTGCTAGATCAATTGCTTCTTGACCGTTCGTTGCTGCCGCTACAACCTCATAACCGGCCGCCTGTAACATTTCAATCAGATCCATCCGAATGATTGCTTCATCTTCTGCAACAAGAATGCGCACACTCATTTCCGGACCATCCTTTCGTGCTCAATACTTGTGTAGCAGGATGTAGAGGTTAAAACTTGCGTGCCCCGAGTCGGATTCGAACCGACACTATGCAGTGTTTGAGACTGCCCTCTCTACCGTTGGAGTACCGAGGCCTTAAGTCAGCCATTCTAACCGCAAACTGGTTTGGTTCGGAAAACGAGAATCTATTGATATGCAGGAACAACGCCACCAACTGCATCGCCCACGCGGTGCACACGCATTGCATTTGTTGATCCAGGAATTCCAGGCGGAGATCCAGCGACAATAACGACTGCCTCTCCTACTTTTGCGCGACCAGATTCGATGAGCAATGTGT
>JBIIGW010000028.1:0-9761 GCA_044236295.1 Candidatus Planktophila sp. | reverse complement strand
AGTCAGCAATTGTTGTGTCTTCGGTTTCACCTGATCTGTGACTCATCATGCTGCGGTAATTAGCGCGGTGCGCCATCTCTACAGCATCAATAGTCTCTGTCAGAGTTCCGATCTGATTTACCTTAACGAGCAATGCATTTGCAGTGTTTCCATCAATTCCACGTGATAGTCGCTGTGGATTTGTTACAAAAAGATCATCGCCAACGATTTGAATTCGAGAACCTAGAACCTTTGTCATCTGAGTCCAACCAGCCCAATCTTCTTCATCAAGTGGATCTTCGATTGAAACAATTGGATAGGCATCAACTAGAGATGTGTAATAAGCAATCATTTCATCTGAACTCTTTGATGCTCCTTCAAATGTGTACTTACCTTTTTCATGAAACTCAGTTGCAGCCACATCCATGGCCAATGCAATCTGACTTCCAGGTTTAAATCCTGCAGCTTCAATTGCTTCTAAGATTAAATCTAACGCTGCGCGGTTGCTATCTAGATTTGGTGCAAATCCACCTTCATCTCCCACTGATGTTGCTAAGCCACGCTTTTTAAGAACTGCCTTGAGAGCGTGATAGATCTCGGCGCCCCAACGAAGTGACTCACGAAAAGTTGGTGCACCAATTGGTGCGATCATAAATTCTTGAATATCAACATTTGTATCTGCATGTGCCCCACCATTGAGAATGTTCATCATAGGAACCGGAAGCACATGTGCATTTGGTCCACCCAAATAACGAAACAATGATAGATCGGCAGAAACTGCTGATGCTTTAGCTACTGCAAGTGATGCGCCAAGAATTGAGTTTGCACCAAGTCGAGATTTGTTAGGTGTTCCATCTAGTTCGATCATTGCTGTATCTATCAAGCGTTGCTCGGTGGAATCTAATCCAATGATCTTTGGTGCAATTTCATTGTTTAAAAATGCAATTGCCTTTTCAACGCCTTTACCTAAATATCTCTTGCCACCATCTCGAAGTTCAGATGCTTCGAATGCACCAGTTGAGGCTCCGCTTGGAACGGCTGCACGTGCCTGTGTTCCATCTTCTAATTCAATTTCAACTTCAACCGTTGGATTTCCACGGGAGTCAAGAATTTCTCGAGCACCTAATGCTTGGATTATTGCCACGTACGTCTCCTCTGAGTTTTATTCTTTCTCGCCGACCTCAACTCTGAAATCGCACTGGTTTAAACATTCATGCTGAAGTTATAGAGCCAATACTACCGTGAGT
The DNA here is from genome assembly GCA_044236295.1 of Candidatus Planktophila sp. Taxonomy (GTDB): domain Bacteria; phylum Actinomycetota; class Actinomycetes; order Nanopelagicales; family Nanopelagicaceae; genus Planktophila. The sequence goes on along the minus strand of JBIIGW010000028.1, from coordinate 8,535 downwards.
TAACTCTGAGTTTTTGAACGAATCTGATCACTAACTCGTAGCGCTTCCTTTCGAAGGGCTGCCTCAGCATCAATGCCATTGGCATGAGCCCATGCGATAACTGCATGCAAGGCTTGGCCAACCGCACTTTCATCGGCAAGTCCTTCTAATGCATTTGCTTGGGGAGTGTCCACATGAACATCGAATTTTTCTGCGCGATACAAGAGTTTTTCTAGTAAAGGTAGGGCTGGCTGCGAAAGAGCTACTCCATCAACCGGTGATGTTCGGCCTTTCTCTTTCTTTTTAATCTCTTCCCAATTTTCTAAAATCTCTGCAGACCCACTGACTTCAAGGCCTGCAAATACATGAGGGTGTCTGCGAATTAACTTGTCAGCAATTCCTGCTGCAACTTCTTCAATTGTAAAAGGATCTGTGGGGTGGTCCTCTGCCATTCGTGCATGGAAATAAACTTGGAGTAAGACATCGCCTAACTCTTCTCGCATATCGATGCGATTTCCATTTTCAACAGCTTCAATAAATTCGTAGGACTCTTCTAGAAGATATTTAAGCAAAGATTCATGAGTCTGCTCGGCATCCCATGGACATCCTCCAGGAGAGCGCAATGTATCCATGACTTCAACTAATCGTTGAAGTTGAGATCCTTGCATCGTGATTTAGTTTCCAGATGGAGTAACTGCTGAATCTGCTGCATCTTTTGCAACTACATCTGCAGTCTCTGGATCCCAAGTTCCGTATCTAGGATTAACCGTGACGCCGAGTTCTTTTGCTTTTGCAGTCATCAATCGTTGAATCTCGGCTCCGATTTGTTCTTCAGGAACCCCACTTGTTGCAATCAGATTGCCAATTTTATCGGAAAAAGTAATTGCCTCAATATATAAATCTAAATCTTGTGCCGCAATTCCGGCAGATACAAGTGCAAATGGCAGTTGATCTGCTCCACCAACTTGTTGCAAAATTGCTGCTCTTTGAGTATCAATTTCGGCTTTTGTTACGGTGATTTTTAACTCTGCTCCAACTTCACGAAGAAGTGTTCCAAATAAATGAAAACGAAGTTGCGACCTTTTGAGTGTTTCACCGGTTTCAAGTTGCATCTGAGATGTATCGGTTCCTGCGCGCTCAGCAAGAATTGCATCAACACTTGTCTGAACTGTGGCCTGTGAAATTCGTGTTCCGCCAACTGTGGCTGCTGCGCCAACTTGCGCGCATCCTGAAAGTACAACTGCTAACGCAGCAACTGCAACTATAAGAACCTTTTTCACGTTGATCTCACCTTCTCTTGCTTAGCCAAGTTGATTAAGGGCCTCAACGACCCAGGCCAGAAGAGAAGTATCCACTATTTCCGGAGTGTTTGCTGACGGGTTCCAGACCGCTGCTTTGGGTAAGGAAACTAAAGCGGTATTTGTTGTGGCCTTATAAATGGAACCTGAATACATGCGTGCCAAGCGAAGCTGCTTTGACTCCGACAAAACCAAAGGCGATAACCGTAGAAATTTTCCTTGCACAATGACTTCAGTTAATTTCAAAGCCTTTGCTTGTGCCCGCAACGATGCAACACCTAGTAATGATTTCGCTTCTTCAGGAAGAGGGCCGAAACGATCAATTAGTTCGGACTCAATAGAGCCAACATCTTCTGCTGACTTAACATCAGCTAATCTGCGATAGAGATCTAATCGCAGACGTTCACCAGGAACATATTCAGTCGATAGATGTGCATTTATTGGTAGTTCAACTTTGCACTCTAGAACTTTCTCATCTGTTTCAATAATTCCAGATTTGTAGTCTTGAACGGCTTCGCCAACCATTCTCATGTATAAATCAAAGCCAACATCTGCAATATGTCCAGATTGCTCCCCACCTAAAAGATTTCCAGCACCGCGAATCTCTAAATCTTTTAAAGCCACTCGCATTCCTGCACCTAGATCGGTATTTGTTGCAATTGTGGTTAAGCGTTCGTGTGCCAACTCCGACAAGGGCTCTTCAGCTGAATAAAGAAAGTATGCGTAGGCTCTTTCACGACCTCTTCCAACTCGACCTCGAATTTGGTGCAGTTGAGATAGCCCAAATCGATCAGCTCGTTCGACTATCAAAGTATTTGCATTTTGAATATCTAAACCACTTTCAACAATTGTTGTGCATACCAAAACATCAAAATCCCGGTTCCAAAATGCCAAGATGACATCTTCTAATTCGCCTTCAGACATTTGACCATGTGCAACACGTATGCGTGCCTCTGGTACTAATTCCTTTAAGTGAACTGCTGTTCGATCAATGCTTTCAACTCGATTGTGTAGGTAGAAGATCTGACCATCTCGCAAAAGCTCGCGGTGAATTGCAGCAGCAATCTGCGCATCCTCTGCAGGGCCAACGTAGGTCAATATTGGATGTCGCTCTTCTGGTGGCGTTGTGATCGTAGACATCTCACGTATTCCTGTTACTGCCATCTCTAATGTGCGCGGAATAGGTGTGGCAGACATTGCTAAAACATCAACTGTGGTTCGTAGTTTCTTTAAAGACTCTTTCTGCTCAACACCAAAACGCTGTTCTTCATCTACAACTACAAGTCCGAGATCTTTAAAAACGACATCGTTTGAAAGAATTCGATGAGTGCCAATAACTACATCAATGCTGCCCTCTTGTAATGCGTTAAGAATTTCTTTGCTCTCTTTGGCAGAGTTAAAGCGAGATAAGCCTGCAACCTTTATGGGAAACCCAGAGTATCTTTCTGTAAAAGTCTTTGTGTGCTGCTGCACAAGCAGAGTTGTGGGGACAAGAACTGCAACTTGTTTTCCATCTTGAACAGCTTTAAAAGCTGCACGAATCGCGATCTCTGTTTTTCCATATCCCACATCACCACAGATAATGCGATCCATTGGATAGGCCCGTTCCATATCAGCTTTGACTTCATCGATCGTGGAGAGTTGATCTGGTGTTTCAATATAAGAAAACGAATCCTCTAACTCTCTTTGCCATGGTGTATCTGGTGAAAATGCGAAACCTGGTGAACTTGTTCTTGCTGCGTAAAGTCTGATTAACTCTCCGGCAATTTGTCGAACGGCTTTACGTGCACGGCTTTTTGCTTTTTGCCATTCACCACTTCCTATTCGGTGAATAGTTGGTGCTTCTCCGCCAACGTATTTAGAAACCTGTTCCAAGGTATCTGTTGGAACAAAAATGCGATCGCCAGGCTGGCCACGTTTAGCCGATGCATATTCAATGATTAAGTATTCGCGCGTAACTCCGCCGACTGTTCGTTGCATTAACTCCACATAGCGACCGATTCCATGTTGCTCATGAACAATAAAATCACCAGCTCTTAGCTCTAATGGATCTATGGCTTTCTTTCTCTTAGCTGGTAACCGTTCGCTATCTTTGACACTGCCCTTACTACCTGTTAGATCTCTTTCTGTCATGAAGAAAATCTGATCAGATTGACTTTCAAAGCCATGAGTAATGACAGAAGTAGTCACATTGATTGTTGCCTTGGCAGGTGAATCAACTAGGTTTCCAATGAGATTGACTGGTAAATCTGCTCCTCGAAATATTCCGGTATATCGTTCCAACATTCCATGGCCATGGGTAGCAAAAACAACTATTTGATTTCTTGCAAGCCCTTGCCGCAGCACCTCTATGGTTCTTTCAATGTCACCTCGCATTGGGTCAATTGCGCTGTAATCAAGAAATTCTGTTCCCTCTACTAAATCACTTCCAAAAACACTCAACTCAGCTTTAGTTAAATTCAACTGCTCTATTTCTTGGTTTAACTCTGCCCACGAAATATAGGTTTCTAAACCATGATTAATAGGAGCAACAGCACCTAAAGCTGCATTAGACCAGGATGCATTGAGAAACTCTTCATTGGTTGCAAGTAAGTCATCTGCTCTTGATGCAATTCGCTGTTCATCTATAAAAACTATCTGTGTGCCTTTGGGAACTCTGGATAACAAAGTGTCTGTCTTTTCAATAAGCAATGGAATTAGTGACTCCATGCCTTCAAAAACTATTCCTTCGCTGATTTTATCGAGCATCTCCTCTGCGCCCACATATTTACTTTTCGCTTTCAGCGCACGCTTTTTCACATCTTCTGTCAGTAAAAGTTCTCGGCACGGAAATATAGTGATGTTCGAATCGACAGGTTTTATTGTTCGTTGATCAGAGACTTCAAAGTAACTGATGTCTTCTATTTCATCGCCGAAGAAATCTATCCGAATTGGGTAATCACTTAAAGGTAAGAAGAGATCCACAATTCCACCGCGAACTGCAAACTCACCGCGACGTTCGACTAAGTCAGTGCGAACGTATGCAAGAGAAGATAAATGTCGAACAAGTTCTTCCATTGATTGTTCTTGGCCGACCTTAAGTTGTAAAAGAGCAACAGAACCCAAGTCACTAATGATTCTGTGAATGACACCTCGTACTGGAGTCACAATAATTGGATGTTGTGTGTGCTTTTCTTTGAGCGCATATAGGCTTTTAATTCGCATTGCCACGGTGTCGCTACGTGGACTCAACCGTTCATGCGGCAAAGTTTCCCATGCTGGAAATTCAATAACATTGTCATAAAGTTCTCGAAGTTCATTAACTAAATCTTCACTACTTCGACTAGAACTTGTAACAACTAACAATGGATGTTTTGCAGCGCGCGCAGCTAATAAAAAAGGAAATGTTGATGAGGGCCCAACTACGCGTTGTGCGCTTATGGATTGCTTAGGCAGTAAAGGAATTACACCTCTCATGTGCAGCCTCCAATGCCTTAAGGCCCCAACTTCTAACTACCCAGGGTTGGGCCAGTCAAAAGGGGGCTAACAGTGCCAATTCTAATTGTTTTGATCACTGGTACATACCTGAGATGATTAAGCAATGAACCAGAGCACATTTGCCGCTGATGATGCTGGATTGCGCAGCGATGTAAGACGGCTGGCAGATCTGTTGGGGCAGACATTGGTTCGCCAAGAAGGTCCTGAACTGCTGGAACTTGTTGAAGCTGTTCGTAAATCTGTCCGTAAAGGTTCTGGTGAAGAAGTTTTAGCAAACATAACAGATGAAGAATCTGTGCAGTTAGCAAGAGCGTTTAGTACCTACTTCAACTTAGCAAATGTTGCAGAACAAATTCACCGCGCGCGAGTGCTTTCACATTCTCGTGCCACTGGAGGTTCTTGGCTTGTGCGGGCAGTTGATCGAATTGAAGAGGCGCTTTCGCAACAGACTCCCGGTCATCAACTGACTAAGGAAGAGATTACTCAATGGGTTAGTGAAATGTCTGTGCGACCAGTTTTCACAGCCCACCCAACAGAGGCAGCACGTCGCTCTATTCTTAAAAAACTAGGAGCGATTGCAGATTTATTAGATCAACCAGAGAATGCATCTCAGCAAGACCGGCTTGCAGAAAACATTGATTTGCTATGGCAAACAGATGAACTTCGATTGGGTCAGCCCGAGCCGTTGGATGAAGCATTAAATGCTCTCTACTACCTTGATGATCTATTCGCGCAAACTGTTCCTGAGGTTTTAAATGACTTTGCAAAAGAGCTAAAGCGAATTGGTGTAGTTGTTCCGGTCACTGCTCGGCCATTATCTTTTGGTAACTGGATTGGTGGAGATAGAGACGGTAATCCAAACATCACCGCTGACGTAACAACCAAGGCCATGGTTCTACAAGTTGGTCATTCAATACGAGTAACCATTACTGCTATGAATGAACTGCGTCAGATGTTGTCTGTTTCAACCAACATTGCCGGTGCAACGCCAGAACTAACTGCTTCAGTTGAAAAGGATTTTAAACATATTCCAGAGTTTGAACCACGATTTTTACGATTAAATGCCGAAGAGCCTTATCGCCTTAAAGCAACGGCAATTGTGCATCGCTTAGCATTTACAAGAGATCGCCATGCAGTTGGTGGTCCTCACGTTGCAAACCGTGACTATGAAAATACCGCAGAACTGCTCGCTGATTTAGTTTTGATGCGAGATTCATTACTGGCACATCGCGGAGAGTTAATTGCTACTGGCCTACTTGAGCGAACAATTCGCACAGTTGCCGCCTTTGGAATCACGCATGCAACTATGGATATTCGTGAGCACTCAGATGCTCATCACAACCTTTTGAGTCAAGTACTTGGAATTGACGGTTATCTAGCCAATACACATAATGAGAAGTTTGACCTCTTGACTGCAATGCTGGCAGAAAACACCACTTTTGATACTTCAAAACTTGATGCGTCAGGCAAGCGAGTATTTGATACTTTTGTTGCGATCAACGATTTAATCGATCGATTTGGATCTCAATCTATTGAGACATACATCGTTTCCATGACGAAGGGAGCCGATGATTTAATCGCACCGATTGTGATCGCTCAACAAGCTGGATTAGTTTCACTCAAAGAAAAGAAGGCGCGCATTGGATTTGCACCCTTACTAGAAACTGTTGCAGAACTTCGATCATCTGGTGAGATTCTTGACAAACTCCTAAGCAATCCGACATACCGTCAACTAGTTTCTCTGCGCGGTGATAAGCAAGAAGTAATGCTTGGCTACTCGGATTCAAATAAAGATGCTGGTATCGCAACTAGCCAATGGGAGATTCATCGCGCACAAAGATCTCTGCGAGATGTTGCAAAAAAGCATGGAGTAAAACTTTGTTTATTCCATGGTCGTGGTGGCTCTGTTGGTCGCGGTGGTGGGCCAACGTATGACGCATTGATAGCACTTCCTTGGGGATCCGTGGATGGTGCAATCAAGATGACTGAACAAGGTGAAGTAATCAGCGATAAATACGCACTTGCATCTCTTGCTCGAGAAAATATCGAACTTACACTTGCTGCTTCATTAGAGGCAACAGTGTTAAATCGTGGTCCACGCCAGAGCAAAGAAGAGTTAACTGCTTGGGGTGATTGCATGCAGTTGATAAGTGATGAATCTTTCAAGCAGTATCGATCATTGATTCAACAGCCTGACCTGCCGGCGTATTTTTACGCATCTACTCCAGTAGAACAATTAGGTGAAATGTTCTTAGGTTCAAGGCCATCACGTCGACCAGATGCATCAGGTGGCTTAGATTCCTTGCGCGCAATTCCCTGGGTCTTTGGATGGACTCAGTCACGCCAGATTGTTCCGGGTTGGTTTGGTGTTGGAACAGGTCTAAAGGCTGCGCGCGAGGCTGGTCAATCAAAGCTATTAAAGAAAATGCTTAAAGAGTGGCATTTCTTCACGACCTTTATCAGTAATGTTGAAATGACATTGGCCAAAACTGATTTAGATCTTGCGCAACGATATGTAGAGGCACTGGTTCCCAAGGAACTTCATCACTTCTTAGATGAAATCAAGGATGAGTTTGAGTTAACAGTTTCGGAGATTTTAAAGTTAACCGGGGAGAAAACAATCCTTGGAGATCAAGAGATTCTGGCTAGAACATTGCAAGTTCGTGATGCCTATCTATCTCCGATCCATTTGCTCCAGATTAACCTTTTAAAGCGCGTGCGCGAGACAGATGCACCAGTTGATCCAGTTTTGCGCCGCGCGCTACTGCTCACGATTAACGGCGTGGCTGCAGGTCTTCGTAATACTGGCTGAGAAGTTAAGAAAAATAAGTGATTTAACTATTAAAATTTTGTTGGGTTAATTCAAGTCCGTTTGCGATAAGTGATTCAACAGCATCTGCAGAACGTGAAATAAACTCACCAAGCTCTTTTTGTTCAACTTTAGAGAAGGCCTTAAGGACAAAATCAGCTGGATCTTGTTCCCCCATTGGTCGGCCAATACCCAAACGAATTCGGTAATACTCGGCTGTTCCAAATGCTGAAGTCAAAGACTTTAAACCGTTATGGCCATTGTCACCGCCTGCAATCTTTGTGCGGATTGCCGAAAATGGAATGTCTAATTCATCATGCAACGCGATAATGTTTTGTGGCTCTACAGAATAAAAGTTTGCAAGAGCCTTAATTGGTCCACCGGTTTCATTCATGTAACTCTTTGATTTTCCAAGAATTATTGAATGCGAATCTGCGCCCACTCCTAATTTATAGGCGGCGATTTCAGTGCGAGATTTGTGAGAAGAAAGTTTGATGGAATGTCGTTTGGCTAATTCATCAACAACCATTTGACCGACGTTGTGACGGGTGGCAGCGTATTGATCTCCTGGATTTCCCAGTCCAACTACCAACCACGTCATAACAACAAAGTCTAAGGCTTACACCCGTTACTTATCAGTCTTTTCTGCTTCAGCTGTCTCTGCTGGTGCTGCTCCATCTGCTGCAGGAGCAACTACTACTTCTTCAACAACGGCTGTTGACTTCTCGGACACGTGAACCACGATCATCTTTGGATCAGATGCAAGTTCAACACCAGCAGGTAACTTCACATCTGCTGCGTACTTAGATGAACCTGATGCCATTCCTTCAATATCAATTTCAAGGAAGTTTGGAATTGCAGAAGCGTCAACTCGAACATCGATTGTGTTGTGAACGTGCTCAAGAATTCCATCACGATCATGCTCACCAATCGAGTGAACAGGAACAGATACAACAACTTTCTCACCACGTC
>JBIIGW010000121.1:0-2510 GCA_044236295.1 Candidatus Planktophila sp. | reverse complement strand
CACCCAGATAAACAATCTGCTGCACCCCTGCATCTGCTGCTGCCCTTGCAAAATTACGAGCCATGTCTGCTTCGATTTGATTAAAGTTTGGTCCAAGATTAATTGAGTGGAGCAGGTAATACGCGGTGTGAACACCGATCAGTGCATCAAAAACATCTTCATAGTTTTCGGCACTTCCCGTGCGGATATCCACCCAAGGAGTCCACGGTTGATCAATAACTTTATTTGCATCACGAACTAAAATTCGAACATCGCAGTTTTCTTCAACTAGGGCTCTGACTAATCGCCCACCCACATATCCAGAAGCCCCTGTTACAAGGAATTTTCTCCTTTGATTGTGCATGTTCATGTTGGTAAGCCTAGACTTAACCCATGCAAAACACACGTCAGAAGCCTCGAGTAGTAATACTTGGAGCAGGGTTTGGTGGGTTAACCGCTGCCAAAAAAATGGCAGATTTTGCAAGCGTTACTGTTGTTGACCGACATAACTTTCAAACATTTCTACCGCTGCTCTATCAGGTTTCAACGGCTGGATTGGCTGCAGATCACGTTGCACACCCAATTCGCGGAGCGCTGCGCAAAACAGATGTTCAATTTCAGATGGGATCTCCCGTCTCGATCGATCACGACAAGAAGTCACTGACATTAGATAACAAGCAGGTTTTAGATTTTGATTACCTCGTTGTTGCCCTTGGTTCTGCAAACACAGATTTTGGAATCCCGGGAGTTATAGAACATGCACTTGGAATGAAAAGTGTTCATGAAGCCACAACAATTAGAGCAAAGGTAATGCGCTCATTTGAAGAACTATGTAGCAACCAAGATGATTCAATATTTTCAATCTCAGTAATCGGTGGCGGTCCAACTGGAGTAGAGATGGCTGGAGCCTTTGCCGAATTAGTTCGAGGTCCTCTCAAAAACGATCAAGCCCGCGCAGCAGAGAGAATTCAGATTAATCTGATCGAAGCAGGTCCTCGCGTTTTGCCAATGTTTTCAAACAAGCTCTCTGAGCATGCAAAAGCAGATCTAGAAAAACTAGATGTCAAGGTTTACACAAACACGGCCGTTAAAGAGATCAAGGCTGATTCAATTGCAACTCAAGATGGAAAAACAATTGAATCTGAAATCACCATCTGGGCTGCAGGTGTGCGCGGTGAACCCGCAGCATCTATTTTGAATCTGCCAATAGTTAATACACGAATTGATGTTGAAAAGACTTTGCAGGTCAAAAAGTATCCACATATTTTTGCAATCGGTGACGTTGCTGGATTCACAGGAAAAGATGGTCGCTTCTTACCAATGGTTGCACCTGTTGCAATGCAGCAAGGTAGATGGGTTGCAAAACAGATTAAACGCTTATCAACACAGCAAGAGTTAAAGCCATTTAAATATGTTGACAAGGGATCTATGGCAACAATCGGTCGACATAAAGCGATTGTAGAAGTGAAGAAATTCCGCTTGGTGGGCATTCCTGCTTGGTTTGCATGGCTATTCCTGCACCTATTTTATCTATTAGGTGGGCGCAATAAAATTGGAACAATTGCAGACTGGACCTGGAACTACGTAACTTTTGATCGCGGCAATCGCCACATCATGGATTCTGTGTAAATGCCGCAATACATCAATCTTCGTGGCCATGATATCTACGGCTATGAATGGGAAAACGATGGTGAAGCTGTCGTTCTATTACACGGCGGCTTAAGCAAAACATCTAGTTGGGATTACTTAATTGTTCCGGCGCTAGAAGATGATTTCCACGTCTTTGCATATGATCGAACAGCACATGGCTTTACTGCCGACCAACCTGGAAGTTTGCACTTTGATTTTCAAACAAAAGAAGCAATCGCATACTTAGAAGATGTAGTAAAAACTCCAGCACATTTAGTGGGTTATAGCGACGGTGCGATCATTGCCCTGATGGTTGCAATTGCTAGACCAGATTTAGTCAAATCAGTTGTCTCTATCGGTGGAAACTCACATTACTCAGGTGTTGATTTTGATATGGGCCAGCCAATGGTTAGCGAAGATGATCTTGCTGAATACACATTGATCTCTCCTGATGCACCGCACACGTTGTTGGAAAAAACCACACGAATGTTTGAGATTTGGAAAAAAGAGCCCAACATTTCAGATGAGCAATTGGCAAGTATTCAATGCCCTGTGTTGATTGTTTCAGGCGATGATGACGTTGTTACTTTGTCGCATACTGCACACGTGTATCAATCGATTCCACTTGGACAGCTTGCAGTGCTGCCAGGCACATCTCATGCTCTAGTAAAAGAAAAGCCAGAGCTCTTTAATGCAATCATGGTCGCGTTCTTGGAGGATTTAAGTTATCCAATTACTTACGCCCCAGTTAAACGCGTAAATCCAGAGATTGTTTAATAGCCACAAAGAATAAAACGAGCCCCCCGTCAGGATTGAACTGACGACCTGCGCATTACAAGTGCGCTGCTCTACCACTGAGCTAGAGAGGCCTGCTTTTTGAGTTACCCCAAATCAAGCAGAGG
>JBIIGW010000120.1:0-2517 GCA_044236295.1 Candidatus Planktophila sp. | reverse complement strand
CTTTGTTGAGCAGAACTGCAGTTGCATCTGGAAGTTGAGAAAAAACAAGTCCGTTTTGTTCTGCGCGATCGGCCATCAGACCGCACTCACCGCCAGATTCAGATACTCCACTAATTCGAACTCCACGTGGTCTGCGCTTTTTTCCAAGAACTTCTAACGTCTCAACCATCTCTGGGAAATCTTCAACCTCAATTGCAGAAAATCTCTTTAATGTTGCAGAAAATGCCTGATTAGAACCAACAACTGCTCCTGTGTGGGCTAGCGCAATACGCTTTGCAACACCTGATTTACCAACTTTCAGTGCAACAACCGGTTTGCCGGCCTGTGCGCATTTTTCTAATGCGGCGATAAATGCATCAGGTCTGCGAATTGTTTCGATAAAGATTCCAACAGCGCGAGTCTCTGGATCATCGGCGCTAAAGCTCATAAAGTCAGAGACATCGCGATTTAGTTCACTGCCAGTGGAAGCAATAAAGCGGAAACCTACGCGTGGTCCAATTGTTGTGAAAGCTTCAGCAATAGAACCGGACTGAGATGAGATTGCCACATGGCCGGAAACAAAAGAATCAGAGATAGAGCCAATCCACGGTGATCCACCAGGCTTTGCAACTCCCATACAGTTTTGACCAATAATCATTGATCCATTTGCTGCTGCTCGTTCACGAATTCTTGCAGCAATTAATGGACCATCAGCGCCTGCTTCACTACCAAGGCCTGGAAAGAAAAATGCACGAGTTCCACGATCCATTAATTCATAGACAGCCGCTTCAACTCTTTCATGTCCGACCATCACAACTGCAAGTTCTGGAGTTGTTGGTAGATCTGCAATCGATGGCACACAAGTAAGGCTCAAAACATCTGACTTACTTGGATGAACACCCATAACAGGGATTGCGCTCATCAACATATTTCTTACAACCGCAGCACTTCTTTTTGAAGGCCCAATAATCACACTGGAAGCAGGATCGATCAGTGTATTGACTGGTCTAAGCAGTTCGTTCAACCTCTTGCTCCTTATGTGTTATTTGTTGTGAGAATTAAAAGTTCATATTGATGTATTGAAGTTCCTGGTATTCCAATAGTCCGTCTTGTCCACCTTCGCGACCATCACCGGATCCCTTTGTTCCACCAAATGGTGTTTGTACATAACCAAATGAAGATCCATTGATTACGACCATTCCGTATTCCAAAGCCTCAGAAACGCGATGTGCGATAGCTAAATCTTTAGTGAATAGATAAGCACCAAGTCCAGATTCAGATGCGTTAACAGATTCGATCATCTCTGATTCAGATGTGAATGGCTCAAAGGCAACAAGAGGACCAAATGTTTCGTGACAAGTCACGAGTGCATCTTTTGGTGCATCAACGATGATTGTTGGTGCACACCAACGCTTTGGATCAATACCGGACGGAATCTGCCCACCGGCTACAACCTTTGCGCCTTTCTTTTTGGCATCTTCTAACTGCGCATTGACTCGAGTTACTGCTTCTTGCGAAATCATTGGACCAACTTCAAAGCCACCCTTGATTCCATGACCAAGCTTTAAATCTTCTACGCGCTTTTTAGCCAAAGCTGTAAATTTGTCAAAGATGTCTTTATGAATCAAAACTCGGTTTGGTGCGACACAGCTTTGTCCTTGATTAGCAAATTTGCCCCACATTAAGTTATTGATTGCAACATCTAGATCTGCATCCGGGAAAACAATGAACGGTGCAACTCCACCGAGTTCTACAGTTACTTTCTTTAGCTGAGCGCCACCTCGTTCTGAAAGCATGCGGCCAACTTCTGTTGATCCTGTAAATGAAATTTGGCGAACCTCTGGTGATTCAAGGAGAACATCACCAATTGGTGCTGGCTCACCGCAGACAAGGTTTAGAACACCTGCTGGAAATCCTGCATCATGGAAGACTTCAAATATTTTTACAGCAGACAAAGGTGTTTCTTCTGCAGGCTTTGCAACGATGGTGTTTCCTGCAGCAACTGCAGGAGCGATCTTGCGAAGCAGCATTGCATTCGGAAAATTCCATGGAGTAATACATGCAACCACTCCGCGAGCACGTCTGCGCAGATAGAAGCGCTGATTTAATGAGTCACTAGGAACAATCGTTCCATTACTGCGACGGATCTCTTCTGCATACCAAAGTAGATAGTCCGCGCCCCACAAGACTTCACCAACTGCCTCTGCAATTGGTTTACCTTGTTCTAGCGTCATGATCTCGCCAATTTCTTGTGCGCGCTCAATAAAGATTGCATTTGCTTTACGAAGATATGCAGCGCGCTCATTAGCGTTTAATCCGCTCCATGATTTAAATGCATTGTTAGCAGCAACAACTGCTGCTCGTGCTTCTTCGCGTCCGGCTGCAGGGATGGAGGCAATGAGTTCTCCAGTTGCGGGATTGTGTACATCTAAAACAGCTTTACTTGATGGCTGAACCCACTGACCATTGATATAGATTCCACTTTTAAATGTCAGAGCCATTATTTAGGACCTTCCGTATCTGTGAGAATATCTGGGA
>JBIIGW010000027.1:0-9997 GCA_044236295.1 Candidatus Planktophila sp. | reverse complement strand
AACTTGCAGGTGCTCTTGCACCGCCCATTGCGGCGATGATTTTTTGTTCTCCCATTGTTGTCGCGCTATCAGGATATCTATCCCCAATGAGCATCATTGCTAACTTGCTTGCAGCACCTGTTGTTGCACCCATAACTATCGTTGGATTTATCGCAGCGTTGATCTCTCCCTTTGCACCGATAGTTTCAACTCTGCTGATTTGGTTTATTCGATTTCCAGCTGGCTTAATTGTGAGCGTGGCGGCGTTTATTTCTGATTTTCCTGTACTCACAATTCACAATGGAGTCATTGGATTTTCAATAGTTATAGCAATTGTTGCTTTGTTGTGGCTCTTCAAGAAATCTTGGAAGAAAAGCAGTGCCGTAATTCTGGTTCTTATCTTCTCACTAACCTGGATACAACGCTGGCCAACAGGTGATTGGCAGGTAGCAAACTGCGATGTGGGCCAAGGTGATTCAATGGTCATTAACTTAGGCAACGGCCGAGCAATTGTCATTGATGTGGGCCCAGATGAACAGGCACAGGATAAATGTTTGAAAAATCTTGGCATCAAAGAGATTCCACTTTTAGTTTTGTCCCATTTTCACGCAGATCATGTTGGTGGCTTATCTGGCCTGACTTCATCTCGTAAAGTTGGGCAGGTATGGATAAGTAACAATGAAGAACCTATTGCACAAAGCCGCAATGTACTTTTCCTTTTAAAGAAATCGGAGATTGTGGTTGTACAAAAAGGGATGAAGGCAGAGATAAGTGGAGTTACTCTTGAAGTTTTATGGCCTGAATTTAACATTGCTCAGTTCGAAACATTGCCAGGAGATGGCTCTCAGATAAATAACTCCAGCATTGCCATGATGATCTCCACTATTGATTGGAGCATTTTTACTGCAGGCGACCTTGAACCTCCCGCCCAACATCGGCTTTTGGGTGCGGTAAGAAAAGTTGATATCTACAAAGTTAGCCACCATGGTTCTAAATATCAGGACGCGCAACTCATGAGTGAGCTTTCGCCCCAAATCGCGATCATTAGCGTGGGTGCCGATAACCCCTATGGCCATCCAGCGGCTGAAACTATTGCCTCATTGACTAGACTGGGAACTCAAGTTGTTCGGACCGATCAAGATGGCGCAATTGCAATTACCGCGCAATCACACCGCTTGCGAGTTCGGAAAAGTAAGTCAGCAATTGGATTGTTTTATTGGAGCTAAGGGAGGTTAGGTTTATGGATTCCATCTACTTAATCCTTGGCCCGGAATCGGCGCTGGCCGAACGCGCACTGACCAAACTTCAAGCAGAGTTAAAAGAAGAAAAATGTGAAGTGACGACGCTATTTGCTGGCGAGACAATAGTCGGCGACATAGCCGATGCTCTAGCACCATCACTATTTTCAGAGCGAAGAGCTTTAATTATTCGTGATCTGCAAGATTTGCCAGAAGATAATCGCCCAGAGATCACCCGCTACTTAGAGGCTCCTGATCAGTTGACCACTGTCATTTTTGTTCATAAAGGTGGCGTTAAAGGTAAAGCACTCGTTGATGCAATCAAGAAAGCTAAGCCTCAGATCGTTGCATGTGAGTCTTTGAAGAAAGAAGCAGAAAAGAGTGAATTTGTTAGGTCCCTATTTCTGGATTTGGGTAGAAAGGCATCACCGGCCGCAGTTGCTGCATTAGTGGGCGCGCTCGGAAATGACTTAAGAGAGGTTGCAAGTGCGGTCGCGCAGATATCAACTGATGCACCTGCTGGCGTAATCGATGAATTAACAGTAGATAAGTATCACCAGGGCCGAATTGAAACAACAGGATTTGATGTTGCTGATGCAACATTAGATGGCAATTTACCTGCTGCCCTGATCGCACTGCGCAGCGCACTTGAAACTGGAACAGATCCAGTCATGATTACTAGTGCTATTGCATCCTCGCTTCGATCACTTGCAAAGGTTGCAGGAGCAAATCGCAATCAAAAATCCTTCGAATTAGCTGGCGCACTAGGAATGGCTCCTTGGCAGATAGATAAAGCACGCAGGCAGTTAAATCGCTGGAGCCCTGGCCAAATCGCAGATGCGGTTGGGGCTATTGCCACGGCAGATGCCGAAGTCAAAGGCGCGGCAAGTGACCCGATTTATGCGCTCGAAAAGGCCGTAACAAAGATAGCTTCATCGCAATTTGACCGCTAGATACGCGCTTGCGTACGCTTACCCTCTGCCTAACAGCCCATCGGTCCCAATGACTGATCGGGTGGGGCTAAAAATGAAGTGGAGTAACACGTGTACGCAATCGTAAAAGCTGGCGGACGCCAGGAGAAGGTCGCAGTCGGCGACACAGTAATCGTTGATCGCATCGACGCTGCTGCTGGTGCAACTGTTTCATTTCCTGCCGTACTACTAGTAGATGGTGCTGCTGTTACTACAGATGCAAAAACACTTGCAGGTGTAAAGGTCACGGGCGAAGTTATTGAAGAGCTCAAGGGACCAAAGATTGATATTTTGCGTTACAAGAACAAGACAGGTCATCGTCGTCGCCAAGGTTTTCGCGCGCAATTGACTCGTGTAAAAATTACCGCCATCAACGGCGCGAAATAAGGGGGCTGAGATAAATGGCAAGTAAAAAGGGTGTCTCCTCGACACGAAACGGTCGCGATTCCAATCCACAGTACCTTGGCATCAAGCGCTTCGGTGGACAAGAAGTAAACGCAGGCGAAATTCTTGTTCGCCAACGCGGAACACATTTTCACCCAGGTAAGAACGTAGGTCGCGGTAAGGATGACACTTTGTTTGCACTAGCTGCAGGCGTAGTTGAATTCGGTCGCGCTCGCGGTCGCCGTGTAGTGAATGTGGCACCGGCAGCTTAATTTAGGGTTTCTCAAAGAGAGCGAGCCGTATATATGCGGCTCGCTTTTTTATTGCAATTGCACTTTCGGGATCGATTTTAAAAGAAAGTAGGGAGTTAGCACATGACAACATTTGTCGATCGCGTAACTCTCTATGCAATTGCTGGCAAAGGTGGAGATGGTTGCGTCTCGGTAAAACGAGAAAAATTCAAACCACTCGGTGGCCCAGATGGTGGAAATGGTGGTCGCGGTGGCGATGTCATTTTAGTTGTTGATTCAAGTGTGACTACTCTTCTTGATTTTCATCACTCTCCACATCGCAAAGCAACATCAGGTCATCAAGGATATGGAGATCGCAAAGACGGTCATCAGGGTGAAGATTTAATTTTAGGTGTTCCTAATGGAACTGTTGTTTATGATCATAACGGCGAGCAGATTGCCGACTTAGTTGGAAATGGAACAACATTTCTTGCAGCACAAGGTGGCTTTGGTGGACTCGGAAATCTTGGACTTTCATCGTCAAAAAGACGTGCACCAGGTTTTGCACTACTCGGTGAACCAGGTCAAGAAAGAACTCTGACACTTGAATTAAAATCTGTCGCAGATATTGCATTGGTTGGTTTTCCAAGTGCTGGTAAATCATCCTTAGTTGCGGCCATTTCAGCTGCCCGTCCAAAGATTGCTGATTACCCATTTACAACTCTTGTGCCAAATCTTGGTGTTGTTCAAGCAGGAGAAACTCGTTTTACTGTTGCCGATGTTCCAGGATTGATTCCAGGTGCATCTGTTGGAAAAGGATTAGGGCTTGAATTTCTGCGTCACGTTGAAAGATGTGTGGCATTAGTTCATGTTCTAGATTGCGGAACACTTGAAACTGATCGTAATCCAGTTGCAGATCTAAAAGCCATCGAAAATGAACTAGCACTCTACGGTGGTTTAGAAGATCGAGTTCGAATTGTTGCTCTCAATAAAATTGATTTACCTGATGGAAAAGCCATGGCAGATATGGTGGAAGAAGAGTTAAAGGCGATGGGCTACGAGGTTTATCAAATCTCTGCTGCATCACGTGAAGGTTTGCAAAACCTAACCTATGCAATGGGACGTTTGGTTCAGAAAAATCGCGCCCTTGCGGGATTAGAAGAGCGAACACGAATCATTTTAAGACCAGTACCAGTTGATGATTCGGGCTTTGTTGTTAAAGCTAATGCAGATGGCTCATTCACAATCCGTGGCCAAAAAGTTGAACGTTGGGTTCGTCAAACTAACTTCAAAAATGCTGAAGCAATCGGCTATCTTGCAGATCGCCTTGCCCAACTAGGAGTTGAAAAAGATCTGTTTAAGAAAGGTGCAGTCGCCGGAAGTGAAGTTCGAATCGGAGACGGTGCAACAGAAGTAATCTTTGATTGGGAGCCAACAATCGAGGCTGGCGCAGAGCAACTTGCGGGCCATCTTTTCCGTCGCGGAGAAGATTCACGTCTTGAATCAACTTGGGCGATGACAGAAAAACCGGTAGATGAATTGAGCGAAGATGAAATCGCCAAGCAATGGGAATACAACGTTGAAGACCCACGCACGCCTAGACTTTCACCACCGATAGTCAAGCAAGATTCAGTACAGAACAAAGAGGATGGAGATGACAAGTGAGCCGAGAGCAGATTACTGCTGCAAAGCGAATCGTCATCAAGATTGGGTCATCTTCCTTAACAGGTAAAGCTGGATCTGCACTAGATGCAATGGCTGTCAACAAACTCGTTGATGTTGTTGCAGCATGTAAAAAACGTGGAGCAGAAGTAGTAGTTGTTTCATCAGGTGCCATTGCAGCAGGTTTAGCACCATTGGGATTAACTACCCGTCCAAAGGATCTAGCAACACAACAAGCGGCGGCATCGGTTGGTCAAGGGTTGCTAGTTGCTCAATACACACAAAGCTTTGCTCGTCATTTGATAACTGCATCTCAAGTTTTGCTTACAACTGAGGATGTCGTTCGTCGATCACATTATCAAAATGCTCAACGCACCTTATACAAACTACTTCAACTAGGTGTAGTGCCAATCATTAACGAAAATGACACAGTTGGCACGCAAGAGATTCGCTTTGGCGATAATGATCGTCTTGCGGCGTTAGTTGCTTTGCTCATTGGGGCAGATTTGCTGGTGTTGGTCTCGGATATCGATGCACTCTATGACGCGCCTCCAACTCAACCGGGTGCACAAAGAATTAAAGAAGTTTCATCGGTTGCAGAAATTGAAGGTGTAACACTTGGTGGAGCGGGATCTGCAGGAGTTGGTAGTGGGGGAATGGTTACCAAGGTTGATGCTGCTCGCATTGCAACATCTGCTGGAATTCCAATGTTGCTAACATCTTTAGAAGATTCAGATAAGTCTTTGTCTGGCCAGGATTTTGGTACCCATTTTCATGCACAGGCTAGCAAAACAACATCACGTCTTTTGTGGCTTGCGCACGCAACAAAGTCACATGGGAAGCTAGTTCTTGATTCAGGCGCAGTTACTGCAATTTTAGAAAGAGGCGTCTCACTTCTTCCTGCAGGAGTAACAGCTGTTGAAGGAGATTTCATTGCAGGCGATGCGGTTGAACTTGTTGGACCTGATGGCGTTGTTATTGCGCGCGGCCTAGTTGCATTTGATTCCGAGGATTTGCCAAAGATGCTTGGACGATCAACAAAAGAGCTAGCTGCATCTCTTGGCGCAGAGTATGAGCGTGAGTTAGTTCACAGAGATGACTTGGTGTTGATTTAAATGAATCCACAAGAGTTAATTAACGCACTTGCTGACAAAGCACGCCGAGCTGGAAGAACTTTAAGCGTTTCCTCTGGGGCCGAGCGAAAAGCTGCGTTAGAAGTGATCGCAGATGCAATTGAATCTAGAAGTGCAGAGATTATTGCTGCTAATGAAAAAGATATGGAAGCAGGGCGTGCTTCTGGATTAAATTCATCGTTACTAGATCGACTTTTACTAACCCCTGAACGCATCAAAGGGATTGCAGGGGGAGCGCGCCAAGTTAGCCAGCTTCCAGATCCACTTGGAATTACTTTACGAAAATCAACTTTGCCTAATGGTCTCGAGTTAGAACAGATTTCAGTGCCATTCGGAGTAATTGGAATGGTTTATGAAGCTCGCCCTAATGTAACCGTAGATGCTGCAGTAATTTTGTTAATGTCAGGAAATGCGGCGTTATTGCGCGGCTCTTCAAGTGCTGCTCACAGTAATGATGTTTTAGTTCGCATAATGCGAGAAGCGTTGGAAGATACAAATATCTCCCCAGATGTCATTCAATTAGTGCCATCAGATGATCGCGAAACGGTTAAAGCTTTACTTCATGCCCGTGGAAAAGTTGATTTAGTCATCCCACGAGGAAGTGCGGCACTCATTCGAATGGTCGTAGATGATTCAACCGTGCCAACAATTGAAACAGGCGCAGGGGTATGCCATGTCTATATTGATGAGTTTGCAGATTTGGCAAAAGCTGTACCAATCATCATCAATTCAAAAGTACAAAGACCCAGCGTATGTAACGCTGCAGAAACAGTGTTGATACATTCAAAAATAGCCGAGGACTTTGCCCCGATTGCCCTTAAAGCTCTCCAGGATTCAGGAGTTATCATGCATGTTGATGGCGCAATTGAAAAGATTGCCAAAAAAACAGGGATTGAAGTTATGCCAGCTCATGTAGAAAATTGGAGCACCGAGTACGGTGATTTAGAGATTAATGTAGCCGTTGTTAACTCCGTCGATGATGCAAGTGAGCACATTGCTAAATATGGAACACAGCACACTGAAGCAATCGTTACTGAGAATAAAGAAGCAGCCAAGCGTTTTATTGCTCTGAGTGATTGCGCAGCTGTAATGGTGAATACTTCAACTAGATTTACAGATGGCGAACAAATGGGTTTTGGTGCTGAGATTGGGATCTCTAATCAAAAACTTCACGCCCGCGGACCTATGGGCCTAGAGGCAATGACCACCACGACTTGGATAGTTACTGGAAATGGCCAAATTCGCAGTTAATCTGGAAATAAATTAGACTCCTCAACTATGAGCAGCCTTTCCCGCGATGAAGTCGCAAAGTTAGCAGGCCTTGCTCGCATCGAAATGAGCGAAGATGAGCTGGTCAGCTTGTCTAAAGAGTTCACAGTGATTTTAGATGCCGTAGCACGCGTTCAAGAAGTTGCCTCAGCCGATGTGGCTCCAACATCACATCCACTTTCACTTCGCAATGTATTTCGCCCGGACGTTGTAGTTCCAAGTCTTTCACCAGAAGACGCCCTATCAGGTGCACCTGCACAAGAAGATCAAAGATTTCGAGTCCCTCAGATTTTAGGTGAAGAGTGATTCGTAACAGCGCATCCCAGATGGCGGCAAAGCTTGCAAGTGGGGAAACTACTTCTGTTGCATTGACGCAAGCTCATTTAGATCAAATCAAAGCCGTTGATGACAAAGTTCATGCATTTTTGTTTGTTGATGAAAAAGGTGCACTTGAGCAAGCAGCACAGGTTGATGCTAAGCGAGCCAAGGGAGAGAAGTTGTCACCATTGGCCGGTGTTCCACTTGCACTTAAGGATGTTTTGGCACAAAAAAATAAGCCAACAACCTGTGGCTCCAAGATTCTAGAAGGTTGGTTGCCACCTTATGACTCAACCGTTGTTACAAATTTAAAAAACAACGACATTATTATTTTAGGTAAGACAAATATGGATGAGTTTGCAATGGGCTCATCTACTGAAAACTCTGCCTACGGGCCAACTCATAATCCATGGGATTTATCTAGAATTCCTGGCGGCTCAGGTGGTGGATCTTCAGCAGCACTTGCATCATTTGAAGCACCTCTTGCAATTGGAACAGATACTGGCGGTTCTATCCGCCAACCCGCAGCAGTTACAGGAACAGTAGGAGTAAAACCAACATACGGTGGAGTTTCGCGATACGGATTAGTTGCTTTTTCTTCTTCACTAGATCAAGCAGGTCCATGTGCACGTACTGTTTTAGACACTGCGCTTTTACATGAAGCAATCGCAGGTTATGACCCTAAGGATGCAACTTCGATTAACGCGCCTGTTCCTCAAGTAGTTAAAGCTGCTAAAGAGGCAAACGTTAAAGGAATGAAAATTGGAGTTGTAAAAGAGTTAAATGGTGATGGCTATCAACCAGGAGTACGTGCTCGCTTTGAAGAAGCGTTAGAGCTTTTGGCACAAGCAGGCGCGGAGATAGTAGAGGTTTCAGCACCAAACTTTGAATACGCACTTGCTGCCTATTACTTAATTGCACCCTCTGAAGCGTCATCAAATCTAGCTCGATTTGATGCAATGCGTTATGGCTTGCGAGTTGGAGATGTAGATGGTGCCTCCGCTGAATCAGTAATGAACCTAACTCGCGAAGTTGGTTTTGGTAAAGAAGTAAAGCGCAGAATTATCCTTGGTACCTACGCACTTTCTTCTGGTTATTACGATGCTTACTACGGAAGTGCTCAAAAAGTTCGAACCCTTATTACTCAGGATTTCAACCAAGCATTTACTAAAGCAGATGTTCTAGTATCACCAACGTGCCCAACAACAGCTTTTAAAATTGGCGAGAAGGCAAATGATCCATTGGCCATGTACTTAAATGACATTGCAACTATTCCGGTGAACATGGCAGGTATTGGTGGAATGTCACTACCTGCTGGTTTAGCAGATGAAGATGGACTACCTGTTGGTTTTCAAATCATGTCACCTGTGATGAAAGATGAACGCATGTACTCAGTCGGTGGCGCACTTGAAGCAGCGTTTCTTTCTAAATGGGGCGCACCACTTTTAGATCGCGCTCCGAAGTTGGAGGCTAGCAAATGAGCCTTACATATGATGATGTTGTTGCAAAGTATGAGCCTGTATTAGGTCTTGAAGTTCACGTTGAGTTAAATACAGAGTCAAAAATGTTTTGTGGATGCGCAACTGTTTTTGGTGCAGAACCAAATACTCAAACGTGTCCTGTCTGCCTTGCGTTGCCAGGAGCTCTGCCTGTTGTCAATGAGAAGGCAATCGAATCAACGATCAAAATTGGTTTAGCGTTGAACTGTTCAATTGCTCCGTTTTCACGTTTTGCTCGCAAGAACTACTTCTATCCAGATATGCCAAAGAACTTTCAGATTTCTCAATATGACGAGCCAATCTGTGTTGATGGTTATGTTGATGTAGAGATCGAAACAGATGAAGGCCCAAAAACGTTTCGAATTGAAGTAGAGCGTGTACATATGGAGGAAGACACAGGAAAATCTCTTCACGTAGGTGGTGCAACTGGGCGTATTCATGGCGCCGAGTACTCACTACTTGATTACAACCGCGCAGGAATTCCATTAGTTGAAATCGTTACAAAAATTGTTCCCGGTACAGGAAAGTATGCACCAGAGGTAGCAAAAGCATATGTTGCCGAGCTACGAGATATTTTGCGATCACTTGGCGTCAGCGATGTAAAGATGGAACAAGGCTCATTGCGCTGTGATGCAAACGTTTCACTTCGTTTAATAGGTGCAGAACAATTAGGAACTAGAAGTGAGACAAAGAATGTGAACTCACTTCGATCTGTAGAGCGCGCGGTTCGCGGAGAAATGATTCGTCATGCAGAGCTACTAAATGCTGGGGGACGAGTAGTTCAAGAGACTCGACATTTTCAAGAAGATACAGGGCTGACTCGCTCTGGGCGATCAAAGGAACAAGCAGAGGATTATCGCTACTTCCCAGAGCCAGATCTAGTGCCGGTAGAACCTGATGCAGCATGGATTGAAAAATTGCGCGCAGGATTGCCAGAGCGACCATCTATTCGTCGCAAGCGTTTGCAAGAGGCATGGGCAGTTCCTGAAAAAGAAATGGCTGCAATGATCAATGCCGATGTTCTAGATATCGTAGAAGAAACAGTTTTACTTGGCGCAGATCCAACAAAGGCACGCAGTTGGTGGCTAGGAGAGATTTCACGAATTGCAAATGACAAAGATATTGCAATTGCTGATTTGGCGATTACTCCAAAAGATGTTGCAGAGATTGTTGCTTTAGTTAACGCCGGAGAACTTACCGACAAACTTGCCCGCCAAGTTGTCGAAGGTGTAATTGCCGGAGAAGGCAAGCCATCTGAGGTGGTTGCAAAGCGCGGAATTAAAGTTGTAAATGATGATGGCGCACTCATGGCTG
>JBIIGW010000122.1:0-2536 GCA_044236295.1 Candidatus Planktophila sp. | reverse complement strand
AGGGGGATAAAACTGTAAAGAAAACTATTGCGCAATCTCCGAAAAAGCCAGTGGTCAAGGCAAAGCCAACAAAAAAACCGCTCCCATTCTTTCTTCTTCCAGAGCCAAAGAAGTCAGTAGCCAAGAAACCAGTGGTCAAAAAACCTGTCGTAAAAAAACCACCTAAACCTAGAGTTAAGAAAACCGTCACTAAAGTTAATTTGAGCGATCGGTTAACAAAATTAGTACCTACTGCTGGGGTTGCCTACCAACCAGAGTTTGAGCCGCTAGTAAACGTTCCTGTCTACTTTTGGTGTGATCTCCCTGAATTGTTCCAAAGTCGAGTGGAGATAATTGGTGAAATTATTGATGTCACATTGCGGCCGTCATATCTATGGAGTTTTGGCGATGGCTCAACTTTTGCTACGACTGAAAGTGGCGGCCCCTACCCCCATGGCTTGATCCATCACAACTACTCCAAACCAGGTGCCTACGTAGCCACACTTGTAACGACTTGGAACGGTACCTATACCCACAACGCACAAATTCGAGCAGTCACTGGCAAAGTCGTAAAAATTTCAATTGCCGGTATCAACATAGTCGCAGCTCCTACTACCTTCAAAGGATGAATCACAATGACAATTGAAAATACCCACGTAAACATCACAGCTCTGCCACTTGCCACTGATTTGGAGTTTATGAATTCGGTGCAATCATTTTCAATTGATGCAGAGAGTGCCGAACTCAATCTCTTGCAACGAGATGGAGCGACTGCTGTTATTGATTTGGCGGCGCAGTTTTCTCAATTAGGGGAGGGAAGTGATATCGAGTTAATTTCACAGGTGATAGGTCGCCTTTCAGACGTTCAAGTCCGGGATTTTGCTCTGGGATCTCATGGAGAGAAAAGCTTTGATACTTATTGGAACATGTGGCTCTATCTGTTAAAGGTTGCACCCGATGGTTTTATTGCACCTGTTGCCTGTTTATTTGCCACGTTGGCATATGAGCGCGGTGAAAACGAACTCGCTTTTCGTGCTTTAGATCGCGCGAGCATAGATGCTCCACGTTATGCACTTACTGTTCTTTTACGTAGAGTATTTGGCTCTAACTGGCCTGCGCATGCCTTTGCCAGAATGCGAGTGGAACTGCACCCCAAAGTAACGGCTGGGATTTTTGGGCAGAAGTGGCTAGAATTGGAACCGTTCACGAGTCCTACGTATTAGCCCCGGCTTAGTAGGCGGCAACCCTCCACCGCGGCGGGGTGCTCCGGGTGACGAACAGGTCAGGTAACTGGCAAGTGCGTGAAGGAAGATTTTCCAATGACAAATTTTGACCACTCAAGAATGCACTTGAAGAAACAACGTTGCCCATGAGTACTGGAGCTTGGTTAGAAACTCACGATCCTGGTGAAAGAAAGTTTCTTTCAATCGGTGATCTTGCACTTGAAAGCGGAGAAGTTTTACCAGATGTTGTGATTGCATATCAAAGCTGGGGAAAAATTAATGCAACCCAGGACAATGTCATTCTTATTAATCATGCCTTAACTGGTTTTCCTGATGTTCCTGGATGGTGGCCATCTATGGTCGGTCCAGGATTGCCTTTTGACACAGATAAATACTTCGTTGTTTGCCCCAATGTCATTGGTGGATGTCAAGGATCAACAGGTCCTTCATCTCTTGCACCAGATGGCAAACGCTGGGGTTCTCGTTTCCCAGCGATAAACATCCGCGACATGGTTGCTGCAGAGGTTGCATTTACAGATGCCATGGGAATAAAAAAATACAAGTTGGCAGTTGGCCCTTCACTGGGTGGGATGCGCGCTTTGGAGTGGGCTATCCAGCACCCTGATCGCGTTGGCGCCATTTGCACCATCGGATCATCGGCAGTTGCTACTGGTGATCAGATTGGAACGGCCTCAATTCAAATTCGTGCAATAAAAACCGATCCACATTTTAATAACGGTGATTATTACGAACAGGAAAAGGGACCAGAAGAGGGAATGGGCATTGCCCGTCGAATTGCGCATCTGACTTATCGCACAGAGGCAGAGATGGACATCAGATTTGGGCGACAGCTTCAGGGAGATGACACAGGGCGTTATGCAGTTGAGTCGTATCTAGATCACCAGGCAGAAAAATTGTGGAAGCGATTTGATGCAAACACCTACATTGCTTTGACAGAGGCCATGAATAGTCATGATGTGGGTCGAGACAGGGGCGGAGTGGCCGCAGCCTTATCGACGATAAAGATTCCTGTGATCGCTGTTGGAATAGATACGGACAGACTCTTTCCTGTGCGCCTTCAGGCCGAGATTGCCGAGCTAGCACCTGCTGCGGCGCCCATGGTGACGATCTCAAGCCCATTTGGCCACGATGGCTTCCTTGTGGAGGTTGAGAGCGTGGGAGAGGTCATCAGAGGGGCATTAAAACTCTCTAAATAGCGGTTTTGGATGTGCATTTAGGGTGAAAACCAAATTATAATATAGTCATCGCATCAGCCGAGTGGCTGAGAAAAAACCAAAGGACAATTGTGGCTGTATTTAGTGCGCTCAAAAACA
>JBIIGW010000026.1:0-10042 GCA_044236295.1 Candidatus Planktophila sp. | reverse complement strand
GGAGTTATTGTCACCGGTACGGAATTAGCTTTAGAACATCGTCTTCTTGAGTTGGACCGAGAACTTTCGCAGTGGGTAAATCTCTGGCAACCAGATGTGATTGCAGTTGAAAGAGTTTTTTCTCAACACAACGTGCGCACAGTTATGGAGACAGGGCAAGCAGCAGGAATCGCATTACTTATTGCTGCTAAATCCGGCATTCCAGTAATGATGCACACTCCCTCTGAAGTTAAGGCTGCGGTTACAGGTAACGGTCGAGCAAATAAGTTGCAGGTCGCAACCATGGTTCAAAAAGTGCTTAAACTCGAAAGCATTCCCAAGCCAGTTGATGCTACCGATGCTCTTGCACTGGCAATTTGTAATATCTGGCGTGGCGGTGGCAATGAAAAACTATCTCAGGCGTTAGCTGCAGAAAAAACTCGGCTCAAGAAACTACATAGCCGATGATCTCCTCGCTAACCGGAACAATTAGAGCACTGACTAGTGATAGGGCAGTTATCGAAGTTGGGGGAGTTGGCTTAAGTGTTGTTCTGACGCCATCAACATCTGCTCAAGTAACATTGGGTTCTCAGCAGCAGTTTTTTACTTCTTTAGTTGTTAGAGAAGACGCACTGACTTTATACGGTTTTCTAACCGATGAAGCAAAGGGCTTATTTGAACTTGTCCAGACGGTTTCCGGAATTGGACCAAAGGTAGCAATGTCAATCGTTGGCGCAATGTCACCCGAAGATTTAGCCAGAGCGATCTCGCAAGAAGAGATATCTGTCATTGAGAAAGTTCCAGGGATTGGACGCAAGGGAGCGCAACGTTTAATTCTTGAACTCAAAGGAAAGTTGAGTGATTTATCCACCGCACAAACTTACAAGGGACATCAGCCAGCATGGCGTGAAAAACTTGTAAGTGGCCTTACATCCCTAGGCTTTTCTCCGAAAGAGGCTGATGCCGCAATTTCTGATGTTGTTGCGCAACTCTCTGCCGAAGGAGTAGAAGCATCAAAGGTAGATTTGAGCGAACTTTTGAAGTTGGCATTGGCGAGCGGAAAGAGTTCTCGTGGCTGAGGATAGATTAGTGGCGTCACATTTAAAGAAGGACGAGTCAGCGTTAGAACAGGCCCTTCGCCCAAAGACACTCAAAGATTTCATCGGGCAAAAACGTGTTAGAGATCAAATCGACGTCTTACTAACTGCTGCAAGACATCGAAATTCTCCGGCCGATCACATACTTCTTTCTGGTCCGCCAGGTTTGGGTAAAACAACACTTGCTCTCATCCTCGCAAGTGAGATGTCAACACCCATTCGCTTAACAAGCGGACCTGCGATAACGCACGCAGGTGATTTGGCTGCGATTCTTTCTTCACTGGTCGAAGGTGAAATCTTGTTTATCGACGAAATCCATCGCTTACCCCGACCTGCCGAAGAGCTTCTTTACTTGGCTATGGAGGATTTTCGAGTTGATGTAATTGTTGGGAAAGGACCTGGTGCAACAGCGATTCCATTGCAGTTGCCACACTTCACATTAGTAGGAGCAACTACACGAGCAGGACTGCTGCCAAGTCCGTTACGCGATCGTTTTGGTTTTACTGCATATTTGGATTTTTATGAAGAAACCGACATCGCGCAAGTAATTACTCGAAGCGCAGAGCTTCTAAAAATTGCAATTGATAAAGATGCAGTGATTGAAGTTGCAGGCAGATCTCGAGGTACACCGCGTATCGCAAACCGTTTACTCCGTCGTGTTCGCGATTTTGCTCAAGTAAATGGAAGCAAAAAGATCTCACTGTCTGATTCTCAGGCGGCTTTAGAGATGTATGAGGTCGATGAACTTGGATTAGATCGCCTGGATCGCGCAGTTCTAATCGCTCTGGTAGAAAGGTTTAATGGGGGACCTGTGGGGCTTTCAACACTTGCTATTGCCGTGGGTGAAGAGATAGAAACTGTTGAATCTGTTGCAGAGCCCTTCTTGGTCCGAAATGGATTTATGGCCAGAACTCCACGTGGGCGAGTGGCTACTTCTCAGGGTTGGCTACACATAGGTCGTACCCCGCCCGCGGAGATTTCTACTCTTTTCGACTTACCTGCCCCTGACGCCTAGACTCTGCGCTTATGTCTACTATAAACAAACCGATCAAGACGACAAGCCGGCCAGCTAGAACCTTAGCCATTTTGGCATTGGGCTTAGTAGCAATGACAGGGCTTGTTTTTATTCAGGATACGAAGTCCGTCAAATTAGGTCTGGACCTTCGTGGTGGTACGTCCGTAACTTTGCAACCTCGTATTGCTCCTGGCGAAGAAGGCACGATAACAAATGAAGCTATTGATCAAGCAGTAGCAATTATCCGCCAACGCGTTAACTCACTTGGTGTTGCTGAGTCAGAAGTTGCAGCGCAAGGCACTGGAACAAGTCGACAGATTGTTATCTCGGTGCCAGGTGATACAGGTAGACGAGTAGTTGATCTAGTTGGTCAGACTGCCGAACTACGTTTTCGTCAAGTATTGGCAACCGGTGCGGGTGCATCTGCTGTTGCCGATCCAACGGCAACACCAGTTGCAGGTGTTACACCGGAGATAAATGCGCAATTTGCGTCCTTTGATTGCACATTAGCGGAAAATCGGCAGGGAACCGGAACAGATCTTCCTTCTCAAACAATTGTTGCTTGTGATCGCGCAGGCCTTACCAAATATATTCTTGGACCTGCAGAGGTTTTAGGTCGTCAGATATCAGAGGCTTCAGCCGGACTTGATACACAATCTGGAAGTGCCTGGTTTGTAAGTTTAACTTTTAATAGTGAAGGAACTGCTGCTTTTGCAGCTGTAACATCTCGAGTGACTTCACTGCCAGAACCAAACAATCAGTTAGCGATTGTTCTTGATGGTTTAGTAGTTTCTGCCCCACGTATCAATGAAGCGATTCCATCGGGAACTGCACAAATTACTGGAAGCTTTACTCAGTTAGAGGCTAAAGATCTCGCAAATGTTTTGAAGTATGGAGCGCTTCCACTTGCATTTGACCGCGGTGAAGTACAGCAGGTGTCACCAACTCTTGGAGCGGATCAACTTGACGCTGGGTTAATTGCTGGAGCTTTAGGTTTGGGACTCGTTGTTATCTTCACTCTTGCTTATTACCGAATGTTGGGGTTTGTTACCGTTGGATCACTAGCAATAGCCGGATTAATGCTTTACCTATTGTTCCTGCTTCTGGGCGAATGGATAGGATTTACGTTAACTCTTGCCGGGATTGCCGGTGCAATTGTTGCAATCGGTGTCACAGCGGACTCATTTATCGTTTACTTCGAACGTGTTCGAGATGAGATGCGAGAAGGCCGCTCCTTACGAACTGCGGTTGAAACAGGATGGATTAGAGCTCGGCGAACCATTTTGATCGCAGACTTTGTATCTCTTATAGCCGCAGTTCTGCTCTATTTCTTTGCAGTTGGGGGTGTAAGAGGTTTTGCTTTCACTCTGGGGCTCACAACTGTTATTGATCTAATTATTATTTTCGTCTTCACCAAACCAGCATTAGTGCTTGTTTCAAGAATGAAATTCTTTAATTCGGGTCATCGTTTATCCGGCTTCTCGAGCAAGAGTCTCGGTATGCCAACTACGAAGGAGGCATAAAGATGTCAAAGTTTTCAGGTCTTGGTGGTCGTCTCTATCGCGGTGAAACTTCAGTTGAGTTCATTGGTAAACGACGTCGTTGGTATGCACTTTCTATTCTCTTCATTTTGGTCTCCATTGGATCCCTTGCAGTACAGGGATTACAACTTGGCATCGAGTTCAAGGGTGGCTCCTCTTTCACGGTAACGACTAGTTCTCCGTCGGTTGAGCAAGCTCGCTCCGCAGTTCAATCGGCAGGTATTGATGGTGAACTAATCGTTCAAGTTATTGGCAATGACAAAGTAAGGGTTCAAACTGGATCTCTCGAAAGTGAAGCAAATAATGCTGTTCAAGATGCGCTAGCTGCCAGTTTTGCAGTTGACGTAGCAACTATTGATACACAGATTATTGGACCATCTTGGGGAGAAGAGATTACGAGAAAGGCCCTATACGGTCTCTTTGGTTTTCTTTTTGTAATCATGATTTATTTGGCAATGGCGTTGGAACCAAAAATGGCTGTGGCCGCAATTATCGCAGTACTACACGATGTGTTTATTACCGTTGGTATTTATGCGTTAGTAGGTTTTGATGTGACGCCAGCAACTGTGATCGGTTTCTTGACTATTTTAGGTTATTCACTTTATGACACCGTCGTTGTGTTTGATAAAGTCCGCGAGAATACAAAGTCGATCACAGCTTCATCAACAAAAACTTACTCTCAGGCTGTAAATCTTGCGGTTAATCAGACAATTGTGCGTTCAGCAAATACTTCTATTGTTGCACTCCTGCCTGTTGCAGCGATTTTGTTTGTTGGTGCAGGATTGTTAGGCGCTGGAACATTAAAGGATTTGTCGTTGGCTTTGTTTATTGGCCTAATCGTTGGAACTTACTCTTCGATTTTTATCGCCCCACCGATCCTTGCATCATTGCGTGAAAGAGAACCTGCAATGCAGGCCCTTGCCAAGCGTGTTGGTGCACGTTCAGGCGCAGCACCTCAATCATCCGTTACTGGCTCACCATCACTTCAAAACACTGCTCGTGGACCTCGTAATCAACCTAAGCGCAAGGGTCGTAAGTAGGGATTTTTGTGGATACTTTGATTGCACCACTTATCAGTGCTCTCAAGGAAAATCACGCCTCAGTAAATGCTGAGGAGATTTCACGGGCATATGAGGTTGCCAAAGATGCCCACCATGGCCAACTTCGAAAGTCGGGCGAGGAATACATAACTCATCCAGTTGCGGTTGCAGAGATATTGGCAAACCTAGGGCTTAATCCAGCAACAATTATTGCCGCTTTGCTTCATGACACAGTAGAAGATACGAAATACTCTCTTGAACAAATGCGCAAAGATTTTGGTGACGAAATTGCAAATCTTGTTGATGGTGTAACAAAGTTAGATAAATTGATGTACGGGCCAACTGCCGAAGCTGAAACTGTTCGCAAAATGGTAATTGCGATGTCGAGGGATATTCGAGTTCTAGTTATAAAGCTTGCAGATCGCTTGCACAATGCTCGGACGTGGGGCTATGTGACATCTGAGACAGCGGAGAGAAAAGCCCGCGAAACGTTGGATATCTACGCACCTTTAGCCCATCGTCTAGGAATGAATGCAATGAAGTGGGAGCTAGAAGATCTTTCGTTTGAAGTTTTAGAACCCAAAAAATTCGAAGAGATTTCAAGATTAGTGGCAGAGCGATCACCGTCCAGAGCCAAGTTAACCGCTGAGGTGATCGAGACCGTACAGGAAGATCTCCTGAAAGATCACATTCAAGCAACTGTAACCGGTAGGCAAAAGCACTTCTTCTCTGTTTATCAAAAAATGGTTGTACGAGGACGAGAGTTCAATGAAATCTATGATCTAGTTGGTATTCGTGTTCTAGTAGATGACGTTCGTGATTGTTACGCAGTCCTAGGATCAATTCACGCACGCTGGAGTCCCGTACCAGGCCGGTTCAAAGATTACATTGCAATGCCAAAGTTTAATTTGTACCAGTCCCTTCACACCACTGTAATAGGACCAACGGGCAAAGCGATTGAAATTCAAATTCGCACACATGACATGCACGCACGAGCGGAACTGGGAATTGCTGCACATTGGAAATACAAGCAAGGTCCGGATAATGCCAACTCTTCACCTGAACTGCTGTGGCTTCGTCAACTACATGAATGGCAGAAAGAAACTGAGGATCCTGCTGACTTTTTAGAGGCGTTACGCTTTGACTTAGGATCTCCAGAAGTATTTGTCTTCACACCTAAAGGAAACGTTGTTGCCCTACCAGGTGGTTCTACTCCAGTTGATTTTGCTTTCTCTGTTCATACTGATGTTGGATTACGATGCGCTGGGGCAAAAGTTAATGGTCGCCTTGTGCCGCTTGAATCTCGTCTGGCAAATGGTGATGTTGTCGAAATAGTTACCAATAAAGGTGAGAATGCTGGGCCCAGTCGAGATTGGCTTAATTTCGTACAAAGTCCAAGAGCTCGTTCAAAGATTAAGGCGTGGTTTAGCAAAGAACGACGCGAAGAAGCAATCGATGCCGGCAGAGAATCAATTGCCCGCCAAATGCGAAAAGCAGGATTGCCATTGCAAAAGATTTTTGCAGGGCACTCACTACTTGAACTCGC
The DNA here is from genome assembly GCA_044236295.1 of Candidatus Planktophila sp. Lineage (GTDB taxonomy): Bacteria > Actinomycetota > Actinomycetes > Nanopelagicales > Nanopelagicaceae > Planktophila. The sequence continues at coordinate 3,824 of JBIIGW010000026.1, read as the reverse complement.
ACATGAGCTTAGATACTCAGATATCGAAGGTTTATATTCAGCGGTAGGCGATGGCCACGTGTCGGCCTCGTCGATTGTTGAAAAACTTGTTGCATCAATGGGGGCGGAGGATTCGCATCCAGAGCCAACTATGGATGCCTATCTCAATCGAACACCAAGTGATCGCCGTTCTAGTAATGCTATTGATGTTGAAGGCACCGATGATGTTTTAGTAAAACTGGCACGGTGTTGTACACCTGTTCCTGGTGATTTAATTATGGGTTTTATTACAAAAGGCAGCGGAGTTTCGATTCACAGAGCTGACTGTACGAATGCTTTGGATCTTCAGAAGCATCAAGGAGATCGGGTGGTAAATGTAAAATGGAGAGTAGGGGCCGCATCAGTATTTCTCGTAAACATTCAAGTTGAGGCCCTTGATCGTGCTTCATTGCTTGCCGATGTTACGCGGACTCTTTCAGAGCAGCACGTAAACATTTTAAGTGCCTCGGTGAGTACCTCAAAGGATCGAACTGCTTACTCTCGATTTACATTTGAAATGGCTGATGCGACACATTTAGATGCAGTACTCGGCGCCGTTCGTAGGATTGAAGGCGTATTTGATGTGTATCGAACAACAAACAACTAGAAGCGCAAGGCCTCTCTTAATTAGTTGAATTCATCAAGTGACTTTTGAGCTTCAGCAAGCCACACCTTACGTGCCTGGGCTGATTCATTTGCCTCATTTGCTTTCTTGGTGTTTCCAGCGGCAGCAGATTTTTCTGCAATCTTTTCATAGCTTGCAATAGATGCAGTTAATTGAGCCACAACTTCCTCTGCTCGCTTCTTGGCCGCCGGGTCAGACTTACGCCAAATATCAGCTTCTGCTTCTTTGATAGTTTTCTCAACTGCGCTCACGCGTGCATCTAAAGCCGAGCGTTTGTCGCGATGAGTCATACCTATTTTTTCCCATGCACGTGCATGCTCTAAAAAGGCTTTACGAGCAGTTTTAACATCTGTGATCGGCAACAATGCTTCAATAAGAATGATTAGTTCTTCGCGTTTAATGAGATTAGCCGCCATTGTTGTGTCTCGTTTTTCCAGATCAGCATTTTTAGCTGTAAAGAACTGATCTTGAGCAGCTTTAAAGCGCGCCCACAATTTGGCATCGTCGTTGGGCTTGCCTCGACCGGCTGCTTTCCATTGATCCATGAGTGACTTAAATTTCTTAGCTGTAGGTACCCATTCTGTTGAGGTTGCTAGTTGTTCGGCTTGCGCAACGATTGTCTTTTTGGCATCGGCTACAACAGATTGTGTTGCCTCTAACGCTGCAAAGTGAGTTCTTCGACGTTTATCAAATTTGTTTCGCGATGAAGAAAAGCGCTTCCATAAGGCAGTATCGGTTTCTTTATCTAGGCGCGGGGCGGCCTTCCATTCGTCCATCAAAACCTTGAGACGATCTCCGGTTGTCTTCCAACTTTCAGAAAGTGCAAGTGATTCTGCCTCGGTAACAATCTTTTCTTTCTCAACGATTATCTGCGCACGTCGTGCTTCTTTTGCGGCTGTTTCTGCCGCTTTCTTTGCTTCATAGGCTTCGCGATGGCCTTCAATAAGAGGTTCAATCTGTTCAACAGACGCTGCTAATGATTCCAGATCTCCAACACCATTGAGCTCTTTTACTTGTTCACGAAGTTTCTTCACCGCAGCATAAGCATCGGAGGGGACCATTGCTCCGCTTTTAATTCTTGCTGCAAGTAGTGCAACTTCTGATGCAAGATGCTCAAATTTTCGAACGAAGTAGTTGAGTGCCTCATCAGGGGTTTTGCCTGGATATGAGCCGACGGCTTTCTCTCCGCTTGAAGTTCGAACATAAACCGTTCCATCTTCACCAACTCGACCAAAGGCTGAAGGATCTCCAATCAACGCACTAGCGGCACTAACAGCTTGCGGCATGATCGCCGGGTTGACCTGTTCTGGAAAATTCGTATCTGTCATGAGATAGATCCTTTCAGCGCGTTGTTCGATGAGAACGTCGCTATGTAATAGGCGATGCTAAGAAGTCTTAAGACATCCGAGCGTGGATTGGGTGCGTATGCAGTGGTAAAAGGTACCCTGTCTACCTATGCGAGCGTCAATCTCGCCAATTCTGAGCGTGATGGAGGGCAGATTTAATGTTGGTTGACTCCTTTGCGGCAAAAATGTATGCCACCAACTGCTGGGTACTTGCCACTGAGCCAGGATCAGAGTGTGTCGTTATTGATCCGGGGATGCCAGATGTCTCCTTGGAGTTGGAAGAGATTTTGAGCCGACACAAGTTGAAGCCCGTTGCGATTATTGCGACACATGGTCATCTAGATCATACATTTTCTATTCAGCCACTTGCTGATGGCTATTCAATCCCCACATATATACATAGCCAAGACCGTCCCTATTTAACTAGGCCACAAGATCAAGTTAGCCCTGAATTTGCTCAAACACTACAAGAGATGAGTTTTCTCGAACCTCATGAAGTTCGAGAACTTCGAAATGGTGAAGTGCTAAATCTTGTCGGCCTTTCCTTTAAGACTATTCATTCGCCAGGACATACCGGCGGTTCTTTAATGTTTGAAGTAGATAATGAAGTTCTTGTGACTGGAGATGTTCTTTTTGCGGGAGCCATTGGCCGCACTGATCTACCAACTGGCTCTGCTGCAGAAATGGAAGAGACGTTGCGCAAAAAAGTGTTGCCGTTGGGCGATCACTTAAGAGTTCTACCAGGTCATGGACCTGAAACCAATTTGGCACATGAGAAAAAAACTAATCCATATCTGACCAGTTTAATCGGGCGTCACTAATGGCTAAACAGAAGATCCAAGCCCCTAAAGGCGTCAGTGAGTATTTCCCTGAGCGGTCTAGGTTGTTTGAACATGTTCGAGAAAGTTTGATTGCTCCTGCAAAGAAATCGGGATATCAATTGATTGAACTTCCTGTTTTTGAGGATACAGATCTCTTTCGAAGAGGAGTCGGAGAATCCACTGATGTCGTTTCTAAAGAGATGTATACATTTGAAGATCGCGGTGGAAGATCGATCACTTTAAGACCGGAAGGTACAGCTGGAGTAATGCGAGCCGTTATCGAACATGGTTTGGATCGTGGTCAATTGCCGGTAAAGCTTTGGTATTCCGGTCAGTTTTTTCGAGCAGAACGCCCACAAGCCGGAAGATATAGACAGTTCTATCAAGTTGGGATTGAAGCAATCGGTCTGGACGATCCAGCAATTGATGCAGATGTTATCGCAATAGCTGATGCTGGTTTTAAAAGTTTGGGATTGAGTAAGTACCGGTTAGAAATGACTTCTTTGGGTGATGCAGCATCTAGATCTGCTCATCGGGTGGATCTTTTAAAGTTCATTTCGAGTTTGAAATTAGATGAAGCAACTGCTGAACGAGCAAAGATTAATCCATTGAGATTATTTGATGACAAACGTGAAGAGATGAAGAAGGCCATGGAAAAGGCGCCACTGCTTATGGATTATTTAAATACAGAATCTTCGGATCACTTCAAGAAAGTTTTAGCGTATTTAGATCGAATGAATGTTTCGTATGTCTTGAATCCAAGAATGGTTCGTGGCTTGGACTATTACACGGGCACAACTTTTGAATTTGTTCATGAACTTTTAGGTGCACAATCTGGAATCGGTGGCGGCGGTCGTTATGACGGTTTGATGCAAGATCTTGGAGGCCAAGCGCTATCTGGTATTGGGTTCGGTTTGGGGGTAGACAGAGTCTTACTAGCAGCCGAGGCCGAGGGTGTAATTAGTCAAGAGGCTTTTGTCTCCGATCTATTCATAATCCCTTTGGGGGAAGAAG